>DASYZB010000072.1 GCA_035946615.1 Verrucomicrobiia bacterium | reverse complement strand
GGGCGTTTGTTACTCCTATACGGAGAAACCGCCTCCTTGTTGAGGCTAAAATGCCGGCACCTCCGGGTGTCGCGCCTGCACCGACCGGAACCATTCGAACTTTAACTACATCTCGTCGGTCTGAGGCTCTGCCTCGCTAGGGTTATTCGTATAAAAATTGGCAGGCAACTTGAGCGTCGAAACCTGAACCGCCAACCAGTCCATCAATTTGGCCAAAGGCGCGATCATTCGGTATTAAGCTTCTTCCCCTCGCTATCCGGCAGCCCTGGCTTATGGCGGCTTATCGCTATCACTTCGCCTTTATCATCCTTAATGAATGTCACTTGCGTGCCATACTTTTTGAAGAAGAGAATTGTTTCCGATTCGGGATAAAGATCCAAAGCGCTTTGCCATGCGTTGTCCCGAAAAGCTTGCCAGACTAAATGATCTCCTTTTCGCCGGATAGTCACCTTCGCTCCAGTGTCAAACACGTTATCCGGCACAATTTCGTATTCGCCGATACAGGCATCGAGAAGCTTTGCGTCCAGCTTGATGGCTGTATGCGGTGTCGGCGCTGGAGGGGCCGTTCGTAACGGTTTCCAACATTGCAGGAGGCAACCCAGGAAGATCGCCATGGCGATGTCGCCTTGCAACCGGGACCCGTGGTGGGACGCAAACCAGGCGATGACAATTCCCGAGATCAGGGCGGGCATCAGGACCAGGGTAGAAGCCATGAGGATAAGCGCGGGCCGACTCTGGCTCGCATTGAACCAGAATGCCGCAATCACCGTCACAAGGAGATTCAGCGCGACGAAGCTCCATCGCGGGATGCGGAACCTGCCGAGAATGATTGCCAGGAGGATGGCAACAGGAATGGCGATCTCTAGTAACAGTAGGTTGGGTGTCGCATCGAGCCAACCACCGCGGATGGTGAGCATGAAGGCGGCAGCAACGAAGCCACCGATTAACAGTCCGCGGAATCGAGCCAGTCGCGGAAGCAAATGCGTCAGATAACTTGCCAGCGCGCCCGCTGCCAGCATTGCCAGCATGACGCCAAAGGGTCGCCAGAGCCATGCCGTGGGAGGGGCCGGTGGAGTCTGATGCACCGCGGCGCACGCGGCTTCGACGGCTGCATTCACAAGCACAGGATCAAACCCCTCAAGCACATGATCGGACCAGGGAGAAATCACCAGACGCGCGTCCGTTCGGGTCTTGAGGAGCGCCGGTGTAAAGGTTTCCTCGAACCGGCCTGCCAGGAAAAGCAACGGCGGGGCGTGGTCGCCTAGGACCGGCATGGCGCCAATGGCAATGAAAAGCCGCGGTTTCATTCCCCCTTTCCGCACTGCCTCGCCTCCCGTATAGCCACCCATCGACCAACCCGCAAAAACATCCACCGGACCGACCTCGCGTGCGACCGCCTCCACCGTATGCACGGCTTCCATAAAAGTAAATTTCCGCGGTGACGCTCCGTGCCCCGGTTGGTCAACGCTATAGCAAATAAATCCGGCGGCTGCGAGCGCCTCCCCATAGCGAAAGAGGGTCTCTTTCGAAGCAGCGTATCCATGGGCGAGCAGTGCCACCGGATGCGGTCCCGAGCCAACAGGCATGAACTCAAGCGCAGGCGTCTCTTCGGCGAGCGTCACTTTTTGAATGTGGACGCCAGGCTCAACCCGATGCGAGAGCGCAACGCCGGTGATCAAACAAATGGCGGCGACTCCGGCGATGACCCAGTTCCTCCGCGCGACAAAGCCGGAGACAATTGTATCGATCTCCGGGTGGATCAGCGGCTCGCCTCCGGGGATCGCAACCATTGGGGTGCCGCATTCCTCCGCGGCCGCCCAGCATTGTTCTGGAGTGAGGCGCTGGTTCAAAATGTGGTCGGGGTATTGGATTTTGCCGCACCCGGCGCAAGCGAGATTGCAGCGAAAAAGCGGTTCGAGCATAAGCACGAGCGGGTACTTCTTGCGGCCCTTTAGTTTCTGCGTCAGCACATAGGACGCAACCGTCAACGTTTGTGATATTGGTACCATGCGGGCTTATTAATGAACGACGGTTCATTCATTTGTCAAGCCCTTCCTGAGGGCCAGTTCCGGCCTTGTTTAAACCTTAGGTGCTGATCCCGTCAAGTATCAAGCCAACCAAGGACGAATAGTCGGTTGCCAGATCCGTCAATTCGGGATCGGCGTATTGTCGAATCATCAGGCCCTCCAGCAAGCCCACCATGGCGGCAGCCACGGCGCGGCTGTTCGCATGCTTGTGAAATTCCCCGGAAAGCTTGCCCTTCTCGACCAAGTCCTCAAAATAGGCGCTGTGCCCGCGGTAGGTTTCCGCGAGGGTCTTGCGAACGGTTTTTCCCAACGACGGTGATGATCCCAACGCAAGAAATTGAAACCACAAGCCAAAAGTCCGGCGGTGCTTGATTCCAGAACGCAGGCAGGCGTGGCACGCGCGCTCGAGGAGTTGCCGGGCGGTCAAATGTCCCGCTTTGGCTAGCATGGCCTTTTGGCTCTCGAGCATTCTCGAGGAATATAGCTTGTACATGCTCAGCATGAGCTGTTCCTTGCTTCTAAAATAAAGGTACGCGGTTCCCCTGGCCAAGCCGGCGGCGTCGGCGATATCCGACATTCTACAGTCGTTCAGACCTTTTCTGGCGAACGCCGTCATGGCCGCGTTCATCAGCTTCGACTGCATTCCGCTATCATCACGTTTTTTCGCCATGCACGGATGCTAGTAAAAGCCGAGCGCAATTACGAACCGTGAATGGAACGCTTGGAACGCTTTTCGGCCCCGTTTTAAATCAAACCCCTAAGCGGTTGCAGTCTTGGAGGGTATCGCCGTTTTCTGGGGATGAGCGCTCTTCCGGGTGGGTGTGCCGCTCCAGGATTTCCCGAGCGAGGGTCCCAAAATTGGCCAAGAATTGGCCAAGCACGATTTTCCGGGTTTTGTAGGCAGCGCTCGTTAAGAGCGTAAGTGCTTGATATTCCGCAGCTTTGAAGTGGCGCACCCATCAGGAGTTGAACCTGAAACCTTCTGATCCGTAGTCAGACGCTCTATCCAATTGAGCTATGGGTGCACCCATCGACGAGGCGTCCAAAAGTACAAGCCGGCCAGCACCGGCGCAAGCGCTTATTTGGAACACTCTAACGGCGGTAACGGCGGCCCTTTAATCTCCTTCAGTAAAGCTGGCGGAGACCCTTGGTTGAGAGGATTGATCATCCCGGCCTGGTGGGATTTTTCCATCCAATTAGGGTCCTGAACCCATTGGCGCTATTCAAACCCGCTCCTATTCTTAAAGCGATTTTCGACCCGATGAACGAAGCAATGTACGCGCCCCCGAGGCGGCGCCCGGCAGGCGAGCCGCGCGGCTCTAATAGGTCCGTTCACGCGCATTAATGGTTAAGCTTTTCTATGAATCGAGCAACCATTGCACCCGAAAAAATTCAAGGGGAACCGCAAGTGGCCAGGCGGCCATGCATCCACGAGCTTTTTGAATTGCAGGCCCGCATCAATCCGGAGCGCATTGCCCTGAGTTGCCTCGATGAGAGCCTGACCTACCGCGAGCTGAATGAGCAGGCCAACCAATTAGCTCATTACCTGCGAAAACTCGGCGTTGGCCCAGAGGCGCCGGTAGCGCTGCACCTCGAACGGTCTCTCAAGATGGTGATTGCCATTCTCGGCGTGTTAAAGGCAGGCGGCGCTTATGTGCCCATCGACTTGGCTTATCCCAAGGAGCGGTTGGGATTTATGCTTGAAGATTCCCGAGCCCCCGTGCTGCTGACCCAGGAGAAACTGCGCGGCGCCCTGCCCTCGCGCGCGCCGGCTACAGTCTGTCTCGATTCAGAATGGCGCCAGGTGGAACTGGAATCGAAAGACAATCCACTCGCAAAGGCCTCCAGCGAGAACGCCGCCTATATCATATACACCTCGGGCTCGACGGGAAAACCCAAGGGGGTCATCGTGACGCACCATAATGTCGTGCGCCTGCTGGAGCAAACGGCGCCGTGGTATGGCTTTAATTCAATGGATGTTTGGCCGTTGTTCCACTCCTACGCCTTTGATGTGTCTGTTTGGGAATTATGGGGCGCATTGTTCAACGGTGGCCGGCTGGTGGTCGTGCCCTACCTGGTGACGCGCACCCCGGGCGAATTTTACGAACTGCTGGCCAGGGAGAAAGTAACGGTCCTCAATCAGACTCCTTCGGCGTTCCGGCAGTTGATTTGGGCCGAAGAAACCGCCGCGGCTAAACGCCGGCTTGCATTGCGTTACGTCATCTGCGCCGGAGAAGCCCTCGAACTGCAAAGCATCAAGCCCTGGTTTGCGCGGCATGGGGACCAGGAGCCGAGGGTGGTCAACATGTACGGCATTACGGAGACCACGGTTCATTCCACATACCGCGTGATCCGGAAAGAAGACCTCACCAGCGGTGTGGGCAGCGTCATCGGTGTACCCATCCCCGACCTCGATCTTTATCTGGTCGATGAGGACCTTAAGCCGGTGCCCGCCGGCGTCCCGGGCGAAATCTGCGTCGGCGGCGCCGGGGTCGCGCGTGGTTACTTGAACCGGCCCGATTTAACGGCCAAACGGTTTCTGCCTGACCCATTTTCAGCCCAATCCGGCGCGCGGCTTTATCGCAGTGGCGATTTGGCCCAGGTCAATGCACAAGGTGAATTGGAGTACCTTGGCCGGATGGATCACCAGGTTAAGATACGGGGATTCCGAGTCGAATTGGGTGAGATCGAGTCCGCTTTAAACGCCCATCCGGAAATCCGGGAGAGCGTCGTTATTGCCCAGGACAGCTCGGTGGGGGACAAACGATTGGTGGCCTACGTGGTGCCTGTCGAGTCTCCCCCCAATATCACCGAACTCCGCGAGTACCTGGGTCAAAAAGTGCCGGATTACATGGTGCCGGCCTTTTTCCTCTTCCTCAAGGGGCTTCCGTTGACGACCAATGGCAAAGTGGACCGGCGCGCGTTGCCCAGCCCTGACGGGGCCCGTCCTGAATTGAAGCGCGCGTACGTGGCACCCCGGACGCATGCCGAAGAAACCCTCGCGAGCATCTGGAGCGAAGTCCTCGAAATCCGACCGGTGGGCGTCGAGGACAATTTTTTCGAGTTGGGCGGTGATTCTATCCGAAGCATCCGAATCCTCTCGCTTGCCCAGCAACACGGATGGAAGCTTTCGCTGGAGCATATTTTCCAATATCCGACGGTGGCCGGTCTGGCCAGGCGCGCTGAGGCATCAGGCCACAACGACGGCTTCAAGCCGACCCAGCCCCTGAGCCTGGTTTCGACGGAGGACAAGGCCAAATTGCCCGCTGATGTCGAGGACGCCTACCCGTTGACCCGGCTGCAACTAGGGATGTTTTACTTCAACGAGATAGACCCGCTCTCAGCGATTTATCACGATGTCTTTAGCTACCGGGTGCGGGCCCCATTCGAGGCCAGCACGCTCAAAGAAGCCATCGAACGGCTGGCGGTCCGCCATCCGTTGCTGCGGACTTCATTTCAGCTTGCCGGTTTTAGCGAACCATTACAGTTGGTTCATCGTCGGGTGAGCATCCCCTTCAGCATGGAGGACCTCCGCGGCCTTTCTCCAGCAGAGCAGGACAAACATCTGGGGGATTGGGTGGAATCCGAGAAGCGGCGTCCGTTCAATCGGGCAGTAGCGCCTTTATTCCGTTTCCACGCCCAGCAACGGGAGGACCGGTGTTTTCAGTTCATCATCAGCTTTCACCATGCTTGTCTGGATGGTTGGAGCCTAGCGGCGGTTATCACCGAGATTTTCGAGGAATACGAGGCGCTGCTCAATGGAAAGCAATACACTATTGCTGCCCCGCGCTTGACTTATCGCGACTTCGTTGCTTTGGAACAACAGGCGAGCGGTTCCGAGGTCTCCCGCTCTTTTTGGAAAGAAAAACTCGAAGGCGCCGCGCCGCAGCAATTGCCCCGGCGGCCAAAACCCATGCGCGCCGGCGGCCACGAACAAAAGCGCGGCCCCGAGATTCACGTCGAGGAGCGCATCTTTAGCGGGTTGAAGGCCCTGGCGCAAATGGCCGGAGTCCCACTCAAGACGGTGCTGCTGGCGGCGCACCAGCGCGTGATGGCGGCCCTTTACGGCCAGGCCGACGTGACTAGCGGCTTGATTTGCAATGGCCGGCCCGAGGAAGTGGATGGCGAGAAGTTAGTGGGCCTTTTCCTCAACAACCTGCCCCTGCGCCAAAAACTTCAAGGCGGGACCTGGCTCGACCTGGTAAAACAAACCTTTGCGGGGGAAATCGAAATCGTCTCGCATCGGCGCTTTCCTCTGTCGGAAATCCAGAAGCTGATTGGCGGACAACCGCTGTTTGAGACGGCCTTTGATTTTGTTCATTTCCATGTCTATAAGGCTCTCAGCCATCTGCGGGATTTAGACTTGGCGGAGGGCCATTACTTCGAGGCCAACAACCTGACCACCTACACGACCTTCATGCTCGATGTCACCTCGACGCATCTCGAGTTGCACATCGATTATGACCCCAACGCGCTCTGCAGGGAGCAGGTTGAACAAATCAGCCATTACTACATTCGGACACTCGAAGCCATGGCGGCCAGTCCGTCCAGCCGTTATGAACTGTTCTCGCCGCTCTCGAACCAAGAGACGACGCGGCTGCTTGATGAATGGAATGCGACCACTCAGGAGTACCCGCGTGACCAAAGGATTCATGAGCTCTTCCAGCAGCGGGCGCAGGAGAATCCTGGCGCTACGGCGCTGGTGTTTGAAAACGAAAAGCTCACCTATCGCGAACTGGATGAGCGGAGCGATCGTCTCGCGCGGCGGCTAAAGGACCTGAACGTCGGGCCCGAGACATTAGTGGGCCTGTGCGTTGAGCGGTCGGCGGAAATGGTGACGGCCTTGCTGGCTATCCTCAAGGCGGGTGCTGCGTATGTTCCGCTGGACCCAACCTATCCCGCAGACCGCCTCGCCTTCATGCTCGAAGACTCTCAGGCGCCGGTGCTCGTTACCCAACAAAAGCTACTGCCAATTCTGCCCCAAACAAACGCTCAGGTGCTCTGCTTGGATAGGCCGGAATCACCACCCAATCGCCGATTGCCCAGCAGCCAGGGTTCTCGAGCTGATGCCGCCCGGTCGCCGCTGGCCTATGTCATTTATACTTCAGGCTCAACGGGCAAGCCCAAGGGTGTGGAAATCGAGCACCATTCGGTGGTCAACTTGCTGGTTTCGGCTGCCAGAACAGCCGGGATAACTGCAGCAGACAACCTGCTGGCTGTTACAACCCTTTCCTTCGATATCGCGGCCCTTGAATTATTCATGCCCTTGGTACTGGGCGCGCAGTTGACCGTTGCCAGTCGCGACACAGCAGGGGACGGCACGAGACTGGCCGCCTTAATCCAAGCCAACGGCGCCACGGTCATGCAGGCCACCCCCGCCACCTGGCGGTTGTTGCTCGAAGCCGGTTGGGCTGGCAACAAGAACCTCAAAATTTTCTGCGGCGGTGAGGCCCTCAAACGCAGCCTGGCCGACGAACTGCTTAGCCACGCCAAAGAGGTCTGGAATTTCTATGGGCCCACCGAAACAACCATTTGGTCCACGGCCTGGAAAGTGGCTCGAGAAGGCCCAATCCTCATCGGCAGGCCACTGGCAAACACGCAGCTTCATATCCTCGACCCGCACCAAAACCTCGTGCCGCTCGGGGCTGCGGGCGAGTTGCACATCGGCGGGGAGGGCCTGGCGCGCGGGTACCTAAATCGGCCCGAGTTGACCCTGGAAAGGTTCGTTGCAAACCCGTTTGTGAAGGAAGGGGCAGATCGTCTTTATAAAACCGGGGATTTGGCCCGACGCATGCCGGATGGGCAGGTTGAGTGCCTTGGCCGCATGGACCACCAGGTGAAGATTCGCGGGTTCCGCATCGAATTGGGCGAAGTCGAAACGGTGTTGCGCCAGCACAGCGGGATTGCCGATGCCCTGGTCACAGCTCGGGAAGATTCATTGGGCGAAAAACGCCTCATTGGGTACGTCATCAGCAGGAACGGGCCGCCGTCAAACGCCGAACTGCGCGATTTTATCAAAACCAAACTGCCGCTCTATATGGTGCCGGCACAGTTTGTTGCCCTCCAGGAATTTCCTCTCACTCCGAATGGGAAAATTGATTTGCGCCGTTTGCCTGAGCCCAAAGGCGCGGTCGAGACCGCGAAGGCTTATGTAGCGCCCCGCAATTCGGATGAGCAAACCCTGGCCGGAATTTGGCAGGAGGTCCTCATGCTGGCGCAGGTCGGTATCGACGATAACTTCTTCGAATTGGGTGGGGATTCCCTCTCCGCCACGCGGGCCTTTGCGCGCATCAACAGAGCTTTCGGCAGCAGCCTGACTCTGCGGGAAATGCTCGAACGCCCGACTATCCGCTCTCTGGGCGATACAGTTGCCCAAAACAAAAGCGCCCGCTCGATGCGCGCCGCCCCCATCCCTCGCCAACCTCGCCGCAGGGTGTGATGCAGTAAGCCACCTTCCTCCTCGTCGTAATCCTCGATTTTCCAGGATTTCGAGGACGAGGACGAGGACGAAGGGAAAGCCGGCGTTCTCAAAACACGCTTTTAGTCTTGGTCCGTCTTTGGGTGGTTGACACTCCGGTTAATGTATATCGAAAGTGCAATTAATTAAGCCGCCAGACAGTTTTTATGTTTCCGCCGCGATGGGCTGGATAGGGTTGGGCAATATCACCGAAGCAAAGGCTGAACTGGCGCGTCTGGGCCTGGACTTACAATCCCATCCGGATGTATTGGAGGTGCGTTGGATGATCTGCGCCGAGGAGAAGTCCTGGGAGGAAGCGTTGCGAATCGCCCAGGCCCTGCTCGCGGCCGCTCCCGAGCGTTGCACCGGCTGGCTGCACCAGGCCTATGCCTTGCGCCGCGTTCCCGGCGGGAGCATCAAACGAGCCTGGGATGCGTTGCTCCCGGCCTTTGACAAGTTTCCCAAGGAAGCCACCATTTGCTTTAATCTCTCCTGCTATGCCTGCCAGTTGGGCCTGTTGGATGCCGCGCGGATTTGGTTCAAACGCGCGCGAGTCATCGGGGGCAGCGAATGCATGAAAAAGCAGGCCCTCGATGACCCGGATATGGCGCCGCTTTGGGACGAAATCCGCGGGGGTTAGGGTGTCTCGATCACACGAAAAAAGCGGGTCAGTGCGCCGTTGGTAGTTGTAAAGCGGTAAGAACTGCCAGGGATATTGGTGCTCAGAACCGCGCTGGTATTGGTCGTCCAGGCAGCGCCGAGTTGATCGACCTGTAGCAGTTTGAATTTGCCGCTCGGGCCGGAATTGACTGCAAAGTCTAAAAGCACCTGGTTATTCGCCAGCACCGGCGCGCTCAGGGTAAGGACCTGCGCCAGGGCATTGGAAATCACCGTGACTTGATCGACTGGACCCCACTCGAGCGGGGAGTCTGTAAAAATGACGGCACGCGCTTCGAGCGTGAAGCCGCCGGTTTGCCCAGGGTCCCAGTCGAAATTGGTCGAGCCAGTTGTGTAAATGACGGACCCGGTCAACTGGTCGGTATTGGTGATGACGAGATTACGGATGCACCAGCCGACATAATTAAGCGCGCCCGGGTAGTAATTGCCGCCGCTGAAATCATAATTGAACCGCAGGAGGACGGCTTGTCCGGCATAGTTCGAGAGCGGAAGGCTGTGTTGGTTAAAAGAAGTTTCAACCTCGATGTTCGCGCCTGCGAGGGTATAAACATCCCGCCAGGTCACCCCGCCATCAGTGGACACCTGAGCGCGGGCCGTTTCGCCGGTGGTCGCGAAGCCGAGCATGCTGCTGAAGCTGGCGACAGTATTGGCTCTGGGAAACAGCACCTCGTTTAATTGCAAGAGTTGCGGGGTCAGTTCGCTGGTATCCGGATGCGCCAAGTGAAAGCAGTTGCCCAAACCGTCAAAGGAGTTAGTGATGATTGGGTAATCCGGCGCCGGAGTCATCGTGAAGTTCACTAATCCGTTTTGGACATCGTCGCTCAGGTTGCCGGCAGCGCGCGTGGAAACTCGCCATTGATAACTCGTCGCATTCGAGTTGTTTACAGACTGGCAGAAATAGAGATTCGTCATGCTGGCGATGGGCTGCGATGGCCCGCTGATCACCGGGGCAACGTAATCCGGACCGGCAACAGCCGGGTCAAAGAGCGTCACGTGGTAGGAGATGCTGAAACTCGAGGTACCCACTTTGATATTGCTCACCGTAACGTTATAGACGGTATCGTTGCCGTTGAATGGGAACACGGAAGACTCGGTCGTTGGGTCCAGTCCCATGGGCACCCAGACCAGCGTGTTTTCGCCGTACCCGTTTGTATAGGGCTGCAAGGAGACTGCCACGCTGACGCCGTTGCTGGTCATGGCCACCGTTGAGGCGCTGAGGTTCGCGTTCGACAAAGCGAACGACCATTGCGGATAAACCACCTGGTAAGGGACAAAACCCTCCGGAGGCCAGCAGACATAGGGCTGGCGGGTCGCTGGGCGGGGTCCAAAGAGATTCGCATCAAATACCCAGGTGGTGTTTGCGGCATTATAGCTGCCGGCCGCCGGCACGTCCCCGGTGCCCATCACCTGGGTTTGCGGGTACAAGAGCCATCGGCGATGTCCTACTTCAGAATTGTTCGCGCCAAAATCCCAGATGTAACCGGTGATCGAATCCGCGCCGTCGGAGCCCAAAGCGATGTTTGAATTGGAGGCCGCATGGGCCCCCCCGCCGGTGTAGCAACTCCAGGAAGTCGGCGGGAAATGGCTTAGGTTGTCGTTGGCCGACATCATCACGGCCCCTTGCTGGTTATAAACGTTATTGCTGGCGTTCAAGGCGATGACCGCCGGCACACCTCCCATCGCACGAAACCAGTTGATGCGGCGCAAGACCGCATCCTGGAAAGCCGGCGAGTTGGTTCCTGGAATGCAGTTGGCCACGTCCGCTGTGGTATCTATCGGCACATTGTCGGACGCGGGATAGATGGCGTTAAAAAACGAGCGCACCTGCTCACGCGAGTCGGTAGTCACAGTAAATCCGCCGGTGGCGCTCTTGATGGTCGGGGTTCCACCGGGCAACCCGGCTACATCCTGCGGCGCGCGGGGCGGTTCGCCCAAAATCAGGTTGGCGGTAGAAAGTCGAGGGAGGGCGAATGATACCAGCAGAAGAGCTGGCAAAGCGCGGCGGAGATACGCTGTTGGCATGTTAAATCAGGTTCGTCACTGGAACGGCAAAGCTATGCCCGGAACGAGGGATAGAGTCAAAAAGAAAGCGGCAATCAGACGGCTATCCGATTCCCTGATTTACCGCAGACGGAATCCGCCCTGGAACACTACCTCGGCTACCGTAACGGCCAGGAACACACAGCTTACCACGGCATTCAAGCGGAAAAAGGCCACATTAATCCAAGCCAGGCTGCGGCGCCGGGCAATCCAATGTTCGAGCACAAGGCACCCCACGATAATGAACCACCCCACCACGAACGCGATGCGAAATCGGCAAAGGATTCCGAACGCCAAGAGAAAGCCGCACATAAACATGTGCGCGAGAAATGCGGCTTTCAAAGCATTGGCGGGCCCCCAGGCGACCACCAACGAGCGCGAGCCATGAGCGCGGTCGAACTCGTAATCCTGCAAAGCGTAGATGATGTCAAAGCCGACCAGCCACAACACGACAGCGGCTGCCAGAACCAGCATTTGAACAATATCGAGCAGCGCCAGATGCCCGCCCTTGACTGCCAGCCATGCTCCCACTGGGGCCAGTGCCAGCGCAACACCCAGGTAAACGTGCGTATAATCGGTAAAGCGTTTGGTGAGTGAATAGAAACAAATCACCAATAACGCCAGAGGCGACAGGTAAAAGCAGAGGCGGTTGAGAAAAAAACTCGCGGCAACCAAGCCGGCCGCTGCCAGCACACACAGGCAAACGGCCCCAGCCAGACTGACTTGGCCGGCCGGCAGGTGGCGCCTGGCCGTGCGCGGGTTGAGCGCATCGAATTTGCGGTCCACGATTCGATTGAAGGCCATGGCGCAAGTGCGCGCGCAGACCATCGCCGCCAGGATGAGTCCAAAAACCCGTCCGCCAGGCCAACCCCGGTTATCCCGAGCCGCAACCACCATGGCGGCCAGCGCAAAAGGAAGAGCAAAGGCCGTATGGGAAAACTTAACAAACCCAGCCCATTTGCGCACCACGGCTGCAGGGGATTGTTGGGCGGCTGCGGTCACATTTCCTCCTGACCCCACCTGCCGACGAGCTGATGCGCGACCCCTAAATGGTCCAACACCCGCGCCACCACCGTGTCGGCCACTTGCTCGACAGTTTGGGGGCGGGAATAAAAGGAAGGATTGGCCGGAAGAATGAGCGCCCCGGCCAGGAGCAGCAACTCGATATTTCGGATATGAACCAGGTTGAGCGGGGCCTCGCGCGGGACCAGTATCAACTTCCGCTTTTCCTTTAACACGACGTCGGCTGCCCGCAGCAGAGCATCTTCGCTGGAGCCGTGGGCGATGCGCCCCAAGGTGCCCATGCTGCAAGGAATGACTACCATGGCGTCCGGTGGATTGGAGCCGCTGGCGAATGGGGCGTTCATGCTCTTGAGGTTGTGCGAGCGAACACCCGGCGGCAAACGCAAGCCATCAGCTAATTCCTCGGCAATGACGGTATGGGCGTAATTGCTCAGAATCACGTGGACCTCGTGCTGGGCGGGGTCAAGATTATCGAGCAGCCGCTGGGCATAAAGCGCGCCGCTGGCCCCTGTAATCGCAACCAGAAATCTCATTAGGCAAAGGATGATGGATGAAAGATGAAGGATGAAGCCTAAACTGAAGTGTTCAACACTTCCTCCTTTCCCAATCGCGTTTTGTTGGGCAAACTGCGTCCGCGTGTGGAGAGTTGCGAGAGCGCTGGCAGGTCTGTTGGCTATTGGTTTGGCGGGATGCACGAGCAGTTCCCATCCGAATGTGGCCCATGTGCCGGACTGGGAAGATGGAAATGCCCTATCTGCCCGGAACACCCCTTCAGCTTCCAATGGCTTCCAAGTCCATTCTCAATCAAACCTCCCGTTCTCTTCACAAACCACCAGCACAGCAACCTCCACCAAGTCTTCCGCGGAATCCTGGATTCCGCTCGCGCGCTGGGCGCATGAGAACACCTGGGCTAATATCGTCTCGCTGGGCACGGCCTCGGCGCCCAGTTTCGCCGTTCATTCGAGTAACGGCGTGCTGGTTCTGAGCGCAGGGAATGTGGTCGCGCACTGGAACGGGATTGAACTGCACCTGGGCTTTGCTCCGCAAATGATTAATGAGGAGCCGTTCATCCATGCAGTCGATTTGAACAAAACCATTCTTCCCCTTTTAAAGACGCCCCCGGAGGCGAGTGGTCCGGATAACCCGGTGATTGTCATCGATCCGGGGCATGGGGGCGAGAATGCCGGCACCAAGAGCGTTTTGAACGAACAATACGAGAAAGAGTTCACTCTCGATTGGGCATTGCGCCTGCAGAAGCTCCTTGCGGCCCGTGGTTGCCGCGTCTGGCTGACGCGCTCCAATGATATGGACCTGGCCATATCCAATCGCGTGGCGTTTGCCGCCAGCCACAAAGCGGATTTGTTCCTTAGTCTGCATTTCAATTCCGCTGCTCCCAACCAAAATGAGGCCGGGCTGGAGACCTATTGCCTCACCCCGCCTGGTATGCCATCGAGCATCACGCGCGGGTACATGGACCAAACCGATGCGGTCTTTCCCAATAACGCCTTTGACGAGCAGAACCTTCTTTTTGCGGCTCGAATCCACGGAGCATTGTTACAGGTCAACGGCCACCTGGATCGCGGGGTGCGCCGCGCGCGCTTCCTGGGGGTGCTCCGGGGACAGCAGTGCCCTGCGATTCTGATTGAAGCGGGTTACCTGTCGAACCCTGAGGAAGCCCGGCTGATTGCCGAGGCCGATTACCGGCAAAAGCTGGCAGAGGCCGTCGCCGGTGTTTTGTTAATCAGCCCCAGCCACGATCGGCTCAACAGCGGCCCATCGCCCGGAGCGGCTCATCGCGTGCCGGGTCATCGCGGGTGTGCCAAGGCATGCCAAGAAAAGTCAGCGGGACACATTTCTTGCTCCTGCTCTTCCTCGCTCGGTACTCCCCCGACAATCGAGCAAGAGCAAGAGCAAGAGCAGGAGCAGGAGCAGGAGCAGGAGCAGGGGAGGGCGCTGTTCATGGCAGATGGGTCAAAACAAGAGCCTCGCAGCCGCATTTTCGGCATCGCATTTGCTCCGCTTTTTAGTCCGTGTGGCAAATGCCGGTAACTCAACAATGATCTTGTGACCATGAAAACCGCCAAAAACCTGGCCAAAACTTATCTGTTCGTCCTCCTGACCCTCCCGGTTAGCGCGGACGCGCAATCCCGCGACAAATCCCAGACACCCCTTCGCGCCAGTGTCGGCGAGGTGAGCGACAACCGCACCACGGGCGCTTTTAATTCCGAGTGCAAAATCGAACTGAAATTCACCGGCGACCCTGCGGCCGATGCCGGCAGCGTCAGACGTGTCCGCGTCACTGAGGCCACCGACGAACTGGGCCGCGACCTCATCATCAAAAACGAGGACGAGTTGTCTTCCGCCTCGTTCAACTCAGGGCATTCGAGCGGCGCCCTCAAGACTGACGTGAAGCTGCGCAATCCTTCCCGGAATGCCACGACCATCAAAATCATCAAGGGCGAGGTCGAGCTGTTCAACCCCACGGAAGCCAATGGCGGGCTGCTGACTATCAAGAACGTCCTGCAACACCCCGCCGAGCCAATCCGCAACCCTGGCCTGGCAAAACTCGGCATCCAGGTGATGTACCTTACCAAGGAAACTTACGAAGCCAAAAAAAAAGAAATTGACCAAAAAGCTGCCGGCGATCCTGCCGGGCAAAAGCTGGCCGAGGCCTTTGGCGGCTTGTTTAAGGGCATGTTCGGAGGAATGATGTCCGATTCTAAAAACTCAATTCAACTCTACATCCAGGACCCGCAAAAGCGCGTCATGGACCTGAAGTTTATCGACGGACAGGGCAAGCCCTTGAAGAGCCGCGAGCGCTGGAGTTCCGGCGATTTCAACACCACCGGCCTCGACGCGCCGCCGCCGCAGGACACCCAGTTGGTTATCCAGCTCGCCACGCCTGAGTCCGTCAAGTCCTACCCCTTTGTGGTCGAGAACATCCCTCTGCCGTAAGTGGGCAGTCGTTTGAAGCGGTTCATCGGCTGTTTTGCGCTGCAGCCGGAACACAATATAGCGCCAGGGCATCCGCTTGACCGCCCCTTACCCCCGGTTTAAAGTCTTCTCATTACAGGGGAGCCAACCGGCTGCCGGTGTATCCGGAGCAAAGGCTGAGAGTGCTGTGCGGGAGCCCGGCAGACCCGTCGAACCTGATCCAGGTAATGCTGGCGAAGGGACAGTACTTCACCACGCCCTGGCTGGTTCCGTTAGTTCAGAAATCCTTTATCATTTATGAGCCAGACCAGCACGCTGCCTTCCAGCAGGGAACCCTTGCCTCGTTCGCGCAGGATTTACATCTCAGGCAAAATCCATCCCTCCGTCCAGGCCCCTTTGCGCGAGGTGGGCATGAGCGCCGTCGGCAAAAGCAACGGCGCGCCTGCACCCGCTCAATACGTGCGCTTGTACGATTGCTCGGGCCCCTGGGGCGACCCCGCATTCGAAGGCGATGTTCTTCACGGCCTGCCGCCGCTGCGCCGGCGCTGGATTCTGGACCGCGCCGATGTCGAGGAGGTCGAGCCCTCCTATCGGCCCATCCCCGGGCGTTCCGATGCGCCCTTGCCACCCTCACTGCGCCGCAAAGCCCTTCGGGCGCGCAGCGGCAACGTCGTTACCCAACTCGAATATGCCCGCCGGGGAATGATCACGCCCGAAATGGAATTCATTGCCCTGCGCGAGAACCTCGGACGCGAACGTCCGGCCTCTGGCTTCTCGAAGCCGATGCCGGGTTATCGTCCGCTGGGCGGTGAATCGTTCGGGGCCGCTATCCCGGAACAAATCACGCCGGAATTTGTGCGGGCCGAAGTCGCCCGCGGCCGTGCCATCATCCCCGCCAACATCAACCATCCCGAATCCGAGCCGATGATCATTGGGCGCAATTTCCTGGTAAAAATAAACGCCAACATCGGCAACTCGGCGGTGGCGTCGAGCATCGAGGAGGAGGTCGAAAAGATGCGCTGGGCCTCCAAATGGGGCGCCGACACCGTGATGGACCTTTCCACGGGCAAAAACATCCACGAAACCCGCGAATGGATTCTACGCAATTCACCCGTGCCCATCGGCACCGTTCCCATTTACCAGGCGCTCGAAAAGGTCGATGGCAAGGCCGAGGAATTGACCTGGGAGATTTACCGGGACACGCTGATCGAGCAGGCCGAACAAGGGGTGGATTATTTCACAGTGCATGCGGGCGTCCTGCTGCGCTATGTGCCGCTAACGGCGCGCAGGGTAACGGGCATCGTGTCGCGCGGCGGCTCGATTATGGCCAAGTGGTGTCTGGCCCATCACCAGGAGAGCTTTCTCTACACCCACTTCCGCGAGATTTGCGAGGTCATGCGCGCTTACGACGTGAGCTTCAGTCTCGGCGATGGCCTCCGCCCCGGGTCGATTGCCGATGCCAACGACGAGGCCCAATTCGCCGAACTGCGCACGCAGGGTGAGTTGACGAAGATAGCGTGGGAAATGGGCTGCCAGGTCATGAACGAGGGTCCGGGCCATATCCCCATGCACCTGATCAAAGAGAACATGGACAAGCAACTCGCCTGGTGCGATGAGGCCCCGTTCTATACCCTCGGCCCCCTCACGACTGATATCGCGCCCGGCTACGACCATATCACCAGCGCCATCGGCGCCGCGATGATCGGCTGGTACGGCTGCGCCATGCTCTGCTATGTGACCCCCAAAGAGCACCTGGGCTTGCCCAACAAAAAGGATGTCAAAGACGGAGTCATTGCCTACAAAATCGCCGCCCATGCCGCAGACCTTGCCAAAGGGCATCCTTCCGCCCGCCAGCGCGATGACGCCTTGAGCCAGGCCAGGTTCGAGTTCCGCTGGGAAGACCAGTTTAACCTCAGCCTCGACCCGGTCACAGCGCGCGAGTTTCACGATGAAACTCTGCCCCAGGAAGCGGCCAAGGTCGCCCATTTCTGCAGCATGTGCGGCCCGCATTTCTGCTCGATGAAGATCACCGAGGAGGTGCGCCAATACGCCGCCTCCCAGGGCCTCAGCGACGCCGCCGCCATCCAGCATGGCCTTGAAGAAAAGGCCCAGGAATTCCTCGAAAAAGGCGCCGAAGTTTACAATCCCGGCTAATCCGTGTTGTGTCACGTTTTCCGAAACGGTATTAAAACGGGGCCGGCCGGAATAGGTCTGGTCGAAGTTTTAATCATCGATGAAAGTCGTTATTTTTTGTGGTGGTTTGGGCACCCGCCTGCGCGAGGAGACGGAGTTTCGTCCCAAACCGATGGTGCCCATCGGCGAGCGGCCAATCTTGTGGCATATCATGAAGACTTACGCCCACTTCGGGCATAAGGATTTTGTCCTGTGCCTCGGGTACAAGGGCGACGTTATAAAAGAGTACTTCCGGAATTATCATTGGAACACCAGCGACGTGACGCTGAAGCTGGGGCCGCGGCCACAAATCAAGTACCACAACCAGCATGGCGAGGAGGACTGGAGCGTCACGCTGGTAGATACCGGCCAGGCCACCATGACAGGCGGCCGGCTCAAGCGTGTCCTGCGCTTTATTGATGAGGACAATTTTCTGGTCACCTATGGCGACGGTCTCACCAACAGCAACATCAACGACTCAATTGCCTTTCACCGCGCCCAGGGCAAAATGGTGACCATCACGGCCGTCCGCCCCGCCGGGCGGTTCGGTGATTTGGAAATCGCGGGTGATACTGTCACGGCTTTTAAGGAAAAGGCCGAGGAACAAACGGGATTTATCAACGGCGGTTTCTTTGTCATGAACAAACGAATCGGGGATTACCTCACCGGCGACAAATGCGTTCTGGAGCAGGAACCGCTCAACCGCCTGGCGGCTGAGGGCCAAATTGCGGCCTATTGCCACGCCGGTTTCTGGCAATGCATGGACACCTTCCGCGAGCAGCAGCTCCTGGCCAATCTTTGGAATAGCGGTCATGCCCCTTGGAAGGTCTGGTAAGCGGCTCACCTACAAAGGAGCCTGCAACATGCGCTACAACCGTAAGCTGTCGAGGATTCCCCCTCTCCCCTTCCGAATGGGAGAGGGCCGGGGGAGAGGGGTTCCTCTGTGCCTAGTCCATCCCACGCTCCCAATATGAGCCTTTCATTCCAATGCCGTTCCTGCGGCAGCCCGCACGGCACATTAATCCTCGACCTCGGTGTCCAGCCTCTCGCCAATAACCTCCTGCGCGAACAAGACCTCCTCAAACCGGAGCCCAAGTTCCCGCTGCGCCTGGCCCTCTGCCAGACCTGCTGGCTGCTCCAGATTCTCGACCTTGTCCCGCCCGTCCAGCTTTTCTCCGAGTATCTCTATTTCTCGTCGTTTTCGGACGTGGCATTGCGCCATGCCCGCGAGGCGCAAGCTCGCTATGTGAAGGAATTTGCCTTGGACAAGAACAGCCTGGTGGTCGAGGTGGCCAGCAATGACGGCTACCTGCTGCAGTATTTCGGCGCAGCCGGTGTTCCCTGCCTGGGCATCGAACCGGCAGCCAATATCGCCAAGGTCGCCACCCAAAAGGGCATCGAGACGCTTGTCGAGTTTTTCGGCCAACACCTTGCCCGCAGCCTTGCCCAAAAGGGGCGGCAGGCGGATTTAATCCTGGGCAACAATGTCTTTGCGCATGCGCCAAATCCGAACGATTTCGTGGCCGGCCTCGCGGCCTTGCTCAAGCCGCGCGGGCGCATCATCCTGGAATTCCCCTATGCAGCGGATTTCATCGAGAAGAGCGAGTTCGATACGATTTATCACGAGCACGTTTTTTACTTCAGCCTGACGGCGCTCGAACCGCTCTTCCGCCGCCATGGCATCGAGACTTATCATGTCGAGCAGTTGCGGATTCACGGCGGGTCCCTGCGGCTGTTTGCCGGCCATGCCGGCGCTCACGCGAGGCAACGCTCGGTCGAGCAGTTGCTGACCCAGGAGAAGCGCAAGGGCATGGACGCTCCGGCTTACTACGAAGGTTTTGCGCAACGTGTGCTGGAACTCAAACGATCGCTCCTGGACCTGCTGCTCCAGGCCCGCCAGCAAGGCAAATCCATTGCCGCCTATGGCGCCTCGGCCAAAGGGAGCACCTTGCTCAATTTCTTCGGCCTGGACAAAGCGGCGCTGGAATTTGTGGCGGACCGCAGCACCTATAAACAGGGCCGGCTGACACCCGGCACGCATATACCCATTGTGCCAGCGGAACGGCTGCTCGAACGGCGCCCGGATTACACGCTGCTGCTGACCTGGAACTTCGCTGATGAAATTCTCGAGCAACAAAGCGCTTATCGGGAAAAAGGCGGGAAATTCATCATCCCCATCCCAGCCGTCTCGGTCGTGTGACACAAGGGCATGAAATTCTTTATGACCACCTTGCCCAGTGTTTGGCGGCTCGAACTCGAATTGCGCGAGGATGACCGCGGATTCCTGGCGCGCACTTACTGTGAAAATGAGTTCAGCGCCCGCGCCCTGAACACCCGCTGGCCCCAGACCAATCTGACGCTTACCAAAAAACGCGGAATGCTCCGCGGAATGCACTACCAGGCTGACCCTAAGCCGGAGACAAAACTGATTAGCTGCACAGCCGGCGCCATCTTCGACGTGCTGGTCGATATCCGACCCAAGTCCTCCTCCTTTGGTCGCTGGGAGGCCTTTGAACTCACAGCCGCAAATCGCTCCTGCCTTTATGTCCCGGGAGGTTTCGCCCACGGCTTCCAGTGCCTCACCGATGACTGCGAGGTCTTTTACATGATGTCGGATTTCTATTTCCCCGACATGGCGCGCGGGTTGCGCTGGAACGATCCGCAGGTCGCAATTCAATGGCCTATCCCTAACCCGGTCGTGTCCGAGCGTGACAAAAATCTCGCGCTGCTTGAAGAGATAGCAAAGGGCAAAGAACGATGAAGCTGCTGCTGACCGGGCCAACCGGCTTTATTGGTTCGGCTTTTGTCCGCCTGGCCCTGAGTCGTGGACACGAGATCGCCGGCCTGCTTATTCCTGCTGAAGACATTCCCGCGTCACTGCCGCCAAATCCCAACCTGCACTGGCTCCGCGGGACCCTCGAACAAGCCCCTTGGCGAGAGATTGAGGCCTTTGGCCCGGAGGCCTGCATTCACATGGCCTGGATCACCACGCCCGGTATGTACCTCGAATCGCCCGAAAACGACCGCTTCCGTGATGCCAGCCTCAGTTTCCTGCGCAGGATGCCCGAGGCCGGCGCCAGATACCTGCTCGGCCTGGGCTCGTGCATTGAATACCAGATCGGCAGCGAGCCCCTCTCCGAAGAGCGCACCCCTCTTTTCCCTACGACCCGCTATGCGCGTTGCAAGAATCAACTCCGCCTCGCCCTCGAAAGGGATGCCGGCGATTTCGGCTTCGGCTGGGCCAGGGTTTTCTATCCCTATGGCCCGGGAGAGCATCCCTCCCGGCTCTGCAGTTCGATTGCCCAAAAGTTCGAGCGCGGCGAGAAGGTCCTGCTCAAAACTCCATCGAGCACCAAGGATTATATTTTCATTGAGGATTTGGCGGCCGCCCTTCTCGCAGTCGTTGAGAACAAAGTCCGTGGCCCGATCAACGTTGGGACCGGGACCGGCTCTTCCGTGCGTGAAATCGCCGGTCGGCTGGCATGCCTGATGGGAAAACCCCGCCTGGTCGAAGAAGCGGACCCGCCGGAACCGGACCCCTTCCCGTTCGTGGTGGCGGACGCCACAAAACTGCGCTCGCTTGGCTGGGAACCTCAGTTCACGATGGAGCAAGGATTGAAACGACTCGTGGAAGTCTTGATGAGGTCATGATCGCCGGGGGAATCGAACGGGCCGGAGAGGGCGAAGACCTGGCTGCCCTATCTGTCAGGCTGCGGGAGTCTGTCGGTGCGATAAGAGTCCAAAATCCGCTGCATGCGGCCCATCTGTTCGAGGGCTTGCTGGAGTTGCGGCGTGTTCTCAATCATAGCCTTAGCCTTAAAATGCCCTTCTGCCAAGCAGGCTGGTGGCGCACCTGCTGGAAGAAAGCGACCGCTTCATCATACTCCACTGTGTTCTCACGCTCAGCAACTATATCAAAACCGTAGCGCCTTGGCACGTTTTTTTTCGACACCAGATTGTATTGGGACGGCGGCAGGTCACCGCACACATCATGCGTCGGAGGCAGCACGAGGACCAAGGTCAATGTCATTGGGATTTGGCTGCGCGGTTACGAAGCTGCCATCGATGAGCAGACTGCGCGCAAATTGTGCTGCTTGAGCTTCGGCGATCAATCGTTCGAGTTTTCGGAACAGCTCAAGCCGTCGATCCGTGGCTTGAAATGAGGCGAACCGACTTTTCAGCTCGGCGAGTGTGCAGTCGTGGATGCCGACGGGAAGCAATCCGTGCTGGTTGAGTGCCGGGATAGCCATAGCGCGAAAAAGGGGGAGACCTCCGGGTCAGGTATTCCGCGCAAACATCTTTCCCGGCAATTGCCGAATCAGCCGTTTCATTTCCAGGCTCAGCAGCACCGCCGAAACGGCTGAAACCGGCAGCGCGCTTTTGCGGGTCACCTCGTCGATGCCGATCTCCTCGGCGCTCAAGGCGTCATACACTTGCTGCTCTTTTTGGCTGAGTTCGAGGGCCGGCAGCACACCGCTCTCTGCCGGTGTGGGCGGTTTATTGCTGGGCGGAAAGAGATACTCGAATTCGCTCAGGATGTCCTCAGCCCCCTCGCAGAGCTTCGCGCCTTTCTTGATCAAGTCGTGGCACCCCTTGCTGCGGGGCGAATCGATTCGGCCAGGCACGGCGAAAACCTGGCGCCCGTATTCATTGGCAAAGTTGGCGGTGATGAGCGCCCCGCTGGTCAGGTTCGCCTCGACCACCACCGTGCCCAGCGTCATTCCCGCCACAAGCCGGTTGCGGATCGGGAACGACTGCTTGGTCCCTGGCTGATTGAATGGGAATTGCGTGATGAGCGCGCCATTCGAGGCGATCCGGTCGAACAAATCCTTGTTCTCGGGCGGCCAGACCAGATTGATCCCCGTACCGAGCACAGCGATGGTCCGCCCTTTGGCGCTGAGAGCGCCCTGGTGTGCGGCTGAATCGATCCCGCGGGCGCCGCCGCTCACTACCGTGACCCCAAGATACCCCAGTTGGTAGGCCAGCTTGCGCGCCGTCTCGATCCCATAATGCGTTGTCATCCGCGAGCCAACCATCGCCACGGCATTTTTGTCCTTGGCCTGCAGCTCCCCCTTGACGTACAGCACGATGGGCGGGTCATAAATCTGGCGCAGCAGCTCGGGATACTCCGGGTCCGCTTCCGTGAGAACGCGGCAGCCAAAATCGGCGATGCGCTTCAGTTCGGCGTTTAAGTCGATTGTTTTCTCCCACCCTGCGATTGAATCGGCGGTTTCCTCTCCGATGCCTTTGGCCTGCAGCAGTTGCGAGCGCGAGGCGCGCAGGATGTTTTGAGGTTCGCCGAAACAGTCGAGCAGTTGCCGCACGCGCACCGGGCCGACGTGCTCGATAAGGTTCAGCGCCACCAGGGCCTCCCGCGAATCCATGACATGAGGGATAACGCTTTACCAAGCACCTCGCAAGCACAAAGTAAAGTAACAGATCGTTAGGGACTCCTCAGGCTCCTCAGGGTAATGTGGCTTCTCCCTCTCCCCTTCCGAGGGGGAGAGGGGTCCCTCTACAAGTCGCTCCCTGGAGTCTATGCCACGGCGCTGGGAGTAACACCCCGCGTCAGCTTGAACAGTTCGTTACACAGCCGGTCAAAAGAAAGCAAAATGACAAACCAAAACCCTGAAAGCCGTCTCCGCCGGTTGTGGCGGAAGGAACTTCGTCCGCTGCTCATCACGGCCCTGGTGCTGTTCTCGCTGCGTTCTTCGCTGGCCGATTGGAGCGACGTGCCCACCGGGTCGATGAAGCCAACCATGATGGGTGATAACCGGGATGACAGCTTCGACTCGCGGTATTACGGCACGGTCGAGCGGAACCGGATTGTGGGTCGTGCGACCGCCGTGGCGCTCTCATTTGACCGGAAGCGTTACTGGTTGCCGCGGTGGGACAGATTCTTCACTTCACTAGAACCTAAGTCCTGAACAAATCCATCTGCGGTGGGGGCGCCAGTTGCTTGAGTTTCTCCCGGTCCTTTTGCCTGCGGTTGGATTGCCGAACATTTCCATCGGGGGTTAATTCGGATTCCTCCAAATTGCGCAGGATTTCTTTCGCGCGTTCCAGGACCGGTTTGGGCACGCCGGCCAATCGCGCGACCTGGATGCCATAGCTCTTATCCGTGCCGCCTTCGAGGATTTTGCGCAGGAACACGACCTGGTCGCGCCATTCGCGGACGGCTACGTTAAAGTTCTTCACGCGAGGCAAGCGCGCGGCCAGCTCGGTCAGCTCATGGTAATGGGTGGCAAAGAGTGTCTTGGCCCCAACCTGGTTATGCACGTGTTCCAGGATGGACCAGGCCAAACTTAACCCATCGAACGTGCTGGTGCCGCGCCCGATTTCATCGAGAATGATCAAACTGCGCGGCGTCGCATTGTTCAGGATATTGGCCGTTTCGCACATCTCGACCATGAAAGTGGACTGGCCGCGCGCCAGGTCGTCGCTGGCGCCAATCCGCGTGAAAATCCGGTCCACCAGGTCGATGCGGGCCTCGGCGGCGGGTATGAAGGAGCCGGTGTGGGCGAGCAAGGTCAGCAAGGCTACCTGGCGGATGAAGGTGCTCTTGCCAGCCATATTGGGTCCGGTGATGAGAACGACTTGCGTCGTGCTGTTCAGGTGAGTGTCGTTCGGCACAAATCGCTCCTCGGAGAGGTTTTGTTCGAGAACCGGATGTCTGCCGTCGCGAATGAAAAGCACCCCTTCATCGCCGATTTGGGGCCGGCAATATCCGAAGAGCTGCGCGGTTTCAGCAAAGGTCCCCAGAACATCGAGTTGCGCCACAGCGCCCGCCGTTTCCTGGATTACGGCGAGCCGGCCCAGGACCTCTTCCCGAACACGCTGGAACAACTCGTATTCGAGCTTCATGCTGCGCTCCTCCGCCCCAAGAATCTTGCCTTCCATCTCCTTTAGTTCGGGCGTGATGAACCGCTCGCCGTTGGCTATCGTTTGTTTGCGCACGTAATGGACCGGCACTTTTTCGAGATTCGCCTTGGTCACCTCGATGTAATAGCCAAAGACCGAGTTGAAGCGCACCTTGAGCGATTGGATGCCAGTCCGCGAGATTTCGTCCTGCTGCAGCTTGGCAATCCAATCTTTGCCGCCGCGCATCGCCACGCGCAATTCGTCCAGGGCCGGATCGAAACCGTCCCGAATCAAACCGCCCTCCTTCAGCGCGAGCGGCGGTTCATCCACTATGGCCCTTGCGATTAACTCGACTACCTCCGGCAGCTCAACCAAACGCGAGAGCAGCATGGACAGGAGCCCTGGCTCGGGCGCCGGCTCCTCGTGCAGCGGCTCGGTTCGCGGCGGGGTCAGGAGGGTTTTCTCCCGGCCTTGTGAACCCAGTCCGTCATTAATGAAACCGCCAAGAAGCTGTCTGACGCCGGGTATTTGTTCGAGGGCCATCTTGAGCGCAACCAGATCGCGGGCATTGCCCGTGCCGGCGCTTAAGCGGCCAAGGGTGCGTTCCAAGTCCCGCACCTGGGCAAGTTTAGTTCTTAACTCGGTCGCTGTTGTCGAGTTTTCCCGGAGGGCCTGGACCGCCTCCTGGCGGAGTCGGATGGGTTCCATGGCGGCCAGCGGTTGGGAGAGCCAATCGCGCAAGCGCCGCGCGCCCATCGGTGTGACCGTGCGGTTGAGGGCGCCATACAGGCAGGCCGTTCGGGCGGCATCCTGGTGCAATGGTTCAAGAATTTCCAGATGCCGCAGGGTTGTCAGATCGACGCCCAAAAACTCACTTCGCAGATAAAAAGTGATGCGCGTCAAAGTCCCTGCGTCCCGCCTGAGGTGCTGGGTCAGGTAATGCAGCACCGCCCCGGCGGCCCCTATCGCCGCTGTTCGGTCTTTAAGGCCGAAACCGTCAAGGGCGGCGACTTTAAAGTGGTCTTTAACCGTGAACAGGGCTGTTTCGGGCGCAAACACCCAATCCTCATAGCCATTGAGCATCCAGCCGTATGCGACTGGAGGAGTCGCCGCGTTAGGCCGTCCATCACTGGTCGGCGCCGGGGACGAGGACCGAGCCGCACGTGTGGACAAGGTCGAAACGTTTGCATCAAATCTGTCGCCTCGCAACAATTCGCGCACGCTCACGGCTTCGCCCGGGTAAATGATCTCAGCGGGCCGCACCCGGTGCAATTCGGCCATGACCGCAGCTTCGCCCTCCAGCTCTGTTGTAAGAAAATCTCCCGTCGTCAGGTCGGCAAAGGCCAGGCCGAAGCCCTTCCCAAACGGGCAAATGGCAGCCAGGAAATTGTTGCGCTCCGCCGCAAGAATCCGCTCATCGAAATGAGTGCCCGGGCTGAGGATTTGTGTCACTTCCCGTTTGACCAGTTGACCGGGTCGGGCGTCCTCGATCTGGTCGCAGATAGCCACCTTGCGCCCCGCTTTGAGCAAGCGCCCCACGTATGCATTGGCGGCATGAAACGGGATACCGCACATGGGGATTGTCCCACGCCGGGTCAGCGCCACGTTGAGCAACTGCGCCCCGGTCTGGGCGTCTTCGAAGAACATCTCGTAGAAATCGCCCAACCGGAAGAGCAGCAGCGCGTCTTTGGGCAGTTCGCTTTTAATGCGGCGGTACTGCGCCATCATCGGGGTGAGTTGGCTATCGCTGGCCATCGGGGCCAGATTAGTGCCGAGCACAGCCCCATCGCAAGCCCGGCTCGATTGGGATGGGGTTTAACCCGGGCGAATTCAAACGACTTTGTGTTGGGGCCTCTGTTTTGTGAGCTGTGTTCCGCGACAAAACACGTCCTTTGACTGACGGGACTCTGATGAGGGTCCGGCCAGGGTTGTTGGCGACGGTTGGCCCGAATCTCATATACGAGTGAAAAAATTACCCAGATTTACTCAGATTTAGTCAGATGGCCGGTTGGAGAGGGGTGAGCAATGGGAGTGGCAGCATCGGGCGGATGATTACGTAAGTGCCATTTTTGACCGGATAGAATCGGATGGGCTCGGATGAATTCGGATAGGCACGGAGCGTAACGAGTCAAAAACGAGGTTATCCAAGCTTATCCGATGCGAATTCCGCGAACTCCGGCTGGAGCTCGTTATAAAGGGCCAATTGATCGCTGCACACCGGGCTCCCGTCCGCCGGGTAGAAGACAAGGACCACCGGTCTGCCCCGCAAATCTGAAAGCGAGACCCGTTGATCGGGTGTGCTGTGGAGCCCGAAATCGGGAGCGGCCGTGCCTGGTTTAAGAGCGTTCATAGTACTTCTTCGGGTTGGGAATATTGTTTTGGCGTAAGTTGTCTTGCTAGCGATAACCTCCCGAGACCACAAAGGTCTCGCCGGTAATCCAGGAAGCAATCTCCTTTGCCACTTTCTGCCCTCCTGCTTTGCTGGAGGAGTAATTGACGACAATCGCTGCCCCTTCGGCAGCAAGCTTCTTGGCGATGGCCGCTCCGATGCCTTTGGAGGCGCCGGTCACCACGGCCACTTTGCCAGCGAGTTTGTTGGAACTTTTATTCATAAATATCTTCTTTCACGTTGCCACTGAGCTGCCGTTTAGGGTGTCAGATTACTTTGCATGCCTCTTCAAAGGTGAGTCGCGGCGAACGTGGATGAAGCTTGCTCTGATCGCCGTAGCCTAGACTGCAAAGGAAATTGGACTTGATGCTTGTGCCCGCGAAGAACGCCGCGTCCACTTTGGCGTTGTCGAATCCCGACATCGGGCCGCAGTCAAGCCCGAGTGCCCGGGCGGCCAGCATGAAATAGGCGCCCTGGAGTGAGGAATTCCGCAACGCGATGTATTCGAGTGCATTCTCGGGTAGGTCCTTAAACCATGCCCTGGCGTCCACGTGCGGGAACAACCGCGGCAGTTTGTCATAGAAGTGGACGTCCATGCCGAGAATTGCGGTGACCGGCGCGGTCATCGCTTTGGTTACATTGCCTGCATTGAGGGCCGGTTTCAGTCGCTCCTTTGCTTCCGTCGATTTCACGAAGACGATCCGCAGCGGGCACATGTTGGCGGAGGTCGGTCCGAATTTTGCCAGATCATAAACCTGCTCAAGCAGGGCGTCGTCCACTGCCTGGTCCAGCCAAACGCTGTGTGAGCGAGCGCTTCGAAAAATGAGGTCCTGGCCTTCCTTGCTAAGTGCGTCTTTCATCTTGATCATAGTCATCGAATGTTTGTCGTCTGGTTTGGTTTCATACAAATCCTGTCAGTGAGAAAAGCGAGATTTCACCTCAAAAGAGCCAACGGGAATGACCGTTACGGCGAAGAAAGTTTTCTTCCTGGCCGTTCATCCCGCAGCAAGGCTTGATCATCGCCATTACCTGCTCGTAGTGGTCTGTTTTTGCCCAATCTCGCTGGAATTCCAGCAGAACCTGTAGTGCGCTCAAAGAAACCCCGCCGGCCTGTTCGACCCGGCGCAAGGCCATTTCATGCGCTGCCGGATTGGTTCCTGACGACGCGTCCCTGACCACGTAAATGCCGTAACCTTCTTCCAACATCTGCAAAGCCGGGAACACCAGACACGCCTCGCTCCACAACGCGGCCAGGAGGAAGTTCCTCCGACCGCTTTGCTTTACAGCCGCTGCGAACCGCGCATCGTCCCACGCATTCAAACTGGTGCGTTTCAGGGGTTTCTGTTCGGGGAACTCCTCGATCAGTTGTGGGGTCAGATTGCCGGTGAACTCTTTGCATTCGATCACACTTAAAATCACCGGAACACCGAATAGCTTCGCCGCTCGGGCTAAAACCAGAACGCTTTCCAGCAGGTCCTTGCGCTGCTGACCCGATACCGCCGCCAGCATCTGTTCCTGGTGATCCAGAAAAACCACCGCACAATTCTGCGGCGTTAATAACCCTTTGTCGGTTGAACCCATGCTCATACAACAGTGCTCCAGCTACTGGAAAACATGGGCAAAACATGCATCTCGAAGCATTCAAACGCCATTGCCCGTGCGGATGAACTTTTTGTGCTGCCAACGAACGGCCCGGCCCTCGTTCTTTCGAAGGGGGCGGGATGGTTTGACTCTGTTTAGGGGTGCTTCCCTATTATCGCCCAAACAGGATTTGGCTTAACAGGACCACTGCCAGCGCGCCGAGCACGCCTGCCGCGAAGCAGATCGCTGCGCGTTGGCTGACGCTCATGCTGACCTCATTGCCTGGTTGTCGTTACCACCTGCATCTATTTTGACTCCTGCGGACGTTGTCGTCGCATTCATTCCATCCTCCTTAGTTGAGTTTGCTTTGTATATTTCGATTCATGCGGCAGTGAGCGCGGCCTTGGGCTGCTTCTCCGGGCCGGAAGTGTCCGCACTATGGGCTTTGGCAAAGTCATTGATGAGCACAATACGATAACGCGCTTTGCCCGAGCGCAATCGCTCCAGCGCGTCGTTTACCTTTGACATGGGGAAGAACTCGACTACAGGGGCTACCGAGTGACGCGCGCTGAAGGCCAGCATGTGGTCGATGGCTGCGGGACTTCCTGATGGTGAGCCCGAGACGGATTTCTGGCCCACGATCAAACTGAACGCAGGCACTTCCAACGGTTTAAGGACCGCGCCGACGTTGTGAAAACGACCTTTGGGCGCGAGCGTATCGAGGAAGCCGGCCATGTCCAACGGTGCGTTAATGGTGGAAAGGATCATGTCCAGGCTTCTGGAAAGCTTCTTGAGCACGCCGTCCTGCCGAGTGTTGTGTACGTAATGAGCGCCTAATCTTCGCGCTTCTGCCTCCTTGCTGTCACTGGTCGTGAAGGCATGAACTTCGCAACCCCATTTGTTGGCGAATTGGAGCGCCATGTGTCCCAATCCACCGATACCAATGATCCCCACGCGCGCGGTGGGCCGCGCGTTCTGCGTCAGGAAAGGCGTAAATACAGTAATACCGCCGCACAAGAGCGGTCCCGTTGTTGCCTCGTCCAAAGCCTCAGGCAAAGGCCGAACCCATGTCCACTGGGCGCGAACACGATCCGCAAAGCCTCCGTGGCGCCCGGCAATGGTGCCCTGCGCGGTGGCGCAAAGGTGTTGCTCGCCGGAAAGGCACTCAGGGCACGCCAGACAGCTATGCGAGAACCAGCCAAGCCCCACGCGTTGTCCGATCTTGAGGCCTTTGGCATCATCACCCAGCGCCGCCACCGTCCCGGTCACCTCATGTCCGGGCACGAACGGGTATTGCGACATGCCCCATTCGTTATCGAGCATTGAGAGGTCCGAGTGGCACAGCCCGCAGTGGCTGACTTTGATTTCCACCTCTTCCGGGCCCAACGGACCTGGGTCAAAACTAAAGGGCTCCAAGGAGCCATTGGCACGAGAGGCAGCGTAAGCTTTGAATTCTTGCATAATGAATATTCCCTTTTTGGTTACGAGTTGTTGCTGATTATAATAACGAGAATTCCGCTCAGAATGGCCAACTGTATCCGTGGCGGCGGATTCTCCTTCGAGAAGCTGCGCTTTCGACTGAGCCCGCGCTATTGACCAAGGGAGTGAATTGCTGGTCCGCCAAAGGATCAAGCTGCTCCTCCTTCTTTCGAACGAGGTCTCGGTTCTTGCGTCTAGCGTCCATTTCGATTCATTACCAACCCCGCCACCGGATCGGTTGGCCAACAGGTCCTTCGGATAATTCCGCCGCGCGGCGGGGGTCTAAAGCACCGGCGGGGTATCTTCCGGCACTGCCTCCTGCAGACGACCTGCCATTTGAACCAATGCCGCCAGAGAATTAACCTCCATTTTGTTCATGACGTGAGCGCGATGGAACTTCACGGTCTTCTCCGTGGTTCCGAGCATTTCATCCTGCAAATCGAGTCCATAAACTGCGCGTTTGCCATGAACCTCCCTGTTGGCTTTACAGTTCCCTCACCAATGGCGCAAAACTTGAACAGGTGAACAGGTGCATGTTCAGATTGAGAACGGCAGGGAATGGTTTAGATTGCGCCATTCGCTTGATAAGTTTTGGTACCATGAAAGGCCCGCGCCGCATTGCCGCGCGGGTCTGGATACTCGGTTGCATGCTGCTGTCTCTAGGCGCCTGGCTGGCAGCAGGGGCTGATCTTCAGGAGGCCCGGGACAGTTACTTGAGCGGCGATTACGCCCAATGCATCGCGCGGGTTCGAGAAGCCCTGCAAAAGAACAAAGGGGACCAGGATTGGCAGTTGCTCCTGACTGAGGGGTTGCTGGCGACCGGCCAATATCCGCAGGCTCTGACCGTCGTTACCAACGCTGTGGCGCGGGACCGCTGGAATATCCAGTTGCGCTGGGAGGCGCGAAAGGTCTTGCTGGCCAACGGCCAGCCGGCAGCCGCAAACGACGCCGTCGATGGGATTGTCGGAATGATCTCAAGGCATCCGGCTGATTATACGGACCCGCGGGACCTCGTGGTGGCGGGGCAGGTAGCGCTCCTGGCCGGGGAGGACCCCAAATTGGTGCTGAACCGGTTGTTTGCCGGAGCCAAACGCGAAGACCCAAAGGTCCGCGAGGTCTATTTGGCCTCCGGCGGTGTGGCCTTGGATAAGCATGATTATGCCCTGGCCGCAAAGACCTTCGAGGAGGGCCTCAAGGAATTGCCCGCCGACCCCGACCTCGAATATGGACTGGCGCAAGCCTACGCCCCAAGCGATCCGAGCCTTATGTCCGCTGCCCTCGAAGCCGCCCTGGACCGCAACAGCAATCATGTCGGCTGCCTTTTGTTGCTCGCTGAACATAGCATCGACGCCGAGCAGTACGCTGAAGCGCTGGACTTGCTGGACCATGTCAAATCGGTAAATCCTAATGCGCCCGAGGCTTGGGCTTACCGCGCCGTGGTGGCCCATCTTCAGAACCAGCCCAAGGTCGAGGAACAGGCGCGCCAAACCGCCCTCAAATTCTGGGCCACCAACCCCCGTGTCGATTTTTTGATCGGGCAAAAGCTCTCACAAAACTACCGCTTCTCCGAAGGGGCCGCCCACCAGCGCCAGGCCCTCGAGTTCGACCCGCAATATTTGCCGGCCAAGGCCCAGCTTGCCGAGGACCTGCTGCGCCTGGGCCAGGAAACCCAAGGGTGGCGCCTTGCCCAGGAAGTGCAAAAGGAAGACGGCTATGATGTCGAGGCCTACAACCTCACGACGTTGCACGATACCATGAGCAAATTCTCGACCCTTGCAAACGAGAACTTCCTGTTGCGCATGGAACATCATGAAGCCGAGGTCTATGGCCAATCCGCTCTGAACCTGCTCGAACGGGCCCGCACAAATTTATGCGCCAAATATGACGTTGAGTTGCAGAAACCGACCATAGTCGAAGTATTCCCTGATCAGAAGGATTTCGCAGTGCGCACCTTTGGTTCGCCGGGCGACCCGGGCTATTTGGGTGTGTGTTTTGGGCGGGTCATTACGGCCAACAGCCCCGTCTCACACCCTGGGGCAGTCAATTGGGAATCGGTGCTTTGGCATGAGTTTTGTCACGTGGTAACTTTGCAAAAGACACATAATAAAATGCCGCGGTGGCTCAGTGAAGGCATCTCAGTTTATGAGGAAGGACAGGCCAATCCTTCCTGGGGGCAACATATGAATCCGCGTTACCGGGAGATGATTTTAGGCGATGATCTCACGCCCATCTCGAAGCTCAGTGGGGCCTTTCTGGCCCCGGAATCCGATTTGGCCCTTCTCTTTGCCTATTACGAATCATCTTTGGTGGTGCAATTCCTCATCGAGCATTATGGTTTGGAGCCCTTGAAAGCGATTTTGAATGATCTGGCCCATGGAACGCAAATCAATGTGGCCATTGCCGCCCACACCGAGCCGATCGATAAGCTTGACGATGATTTCGCGGCTTATGCTCGCCAGAAAGCGCAGGGCTTGGCCCCCGGCCTTGATTTCGAGCGACCGGCCCTGGCAGGCTCAGCCCTCCCCGGCTCTGGGCAGGCCCCTTCCAGCGTCATCCAAACCAACCAGGCCAGCACCCGGCTCAAACTTCCTCCTCCCTTGCCCCCAAAGACCGATCGGCAAAGGAAGAATCAGCAAATTGCCCAGGACAGCCATGCGTTGAGCGAAACCGACTTGGCCAATTGGATAGCCGCGCACCCAACAAACTTTTATGCCTTAAGCGAACAGGCCCGCAGATTGCTGGAACAGAAGAAGTTCGAGGAAGCAAAAGCGCCCCTGGAAAAGCTGGCCAGCCTCTACCCGGCAGAGACCGGGCCTGACAGTTCATGGGCGCTGTTGGCTCTGGCGCACCAGGAATTGGATGAAACAAACGCCGAACGCGAGGTCCTGGGCCGGTTGGCGGTAATTGATGACCAGGCAACGCCGGCCTATCTGCGTTTGATGCTACTCGACGCTGCCGCGCAGGATTGGCCCGCTGTCGAACGAAACGCCCAACGCTATTTGGCTGTCAATCCCCTCGTTGCCGCGCCCTACGGCTTTTTGGCTCAGTCAAGCGAAAGGTTGGGGGATGACCAGAAAGCGATTGGCGCGTATCGCGTGCTCTTGTTGCTGGACCCGGCGGACCCATCGGAAGTCCATTTCCAATTGGGTCGGTTGCTTTACAAGGCCGGACAACCCGAGGCCCGACGCCAGGTGCTCGAGGCCCTGGAGGAAGCCCCGCGCTTTAAGGTAGCCTTAAAGCTTTTGCTGGATATGAACACGCCCAAGCCGCAGGCCAATGCGGCCAGTCCTGGTATCACTGGGGAGGCGCGCCAATGAGCGCGAGAGTTGCCTCTTTAGGCAATTATTGAGGAGTTTGTAACATGAACTACATCTTTAACTTACCAATGCTTCTCCCTCTATGAGTAGTCCATCCCACGGTGCTCCCAGTATATCCCTTTTTAACCGATGACACATTGACCATGAGCTCACTTATCGAACCACCACAAACCGAAGCAACCGTTTCGGAATCTCTCCGCACAGAACGTGAATTGGTTGGCCGCTTGGCCGCAGGCCGCGGGCAAATCGAGTCCGAACTGGCCAAGGTCATTATCGGGCAGAAGGAGGTCATCGAGCAAATCCTCATCGCCTTATTCGCGGGAGGCCATTGCCTGATTACTGGCGCCCCCGGCCTTGCCAAAACCCTCCTGGTCAAAACCATCGCCCGGATTTTTCATCTCAAATTCCAGCGCATTCAGTTCACGCCCGACCTGATGCCGGCCGACATCACCGGCACCGAGATTCTCCAGGACACCAGCGAAGGGCGAAAGATGATGTTCGTGCCCGGCCCGGTTTTCGCCAACATCATCCTGGCCGATGAGATTAACCGCACACCGCCCAAGACCCAGGCTGCGCTACTCGAGGCGATGCAGGAGCACCAGGTCACGGCGGCCGGTATTCGTCACCCGTTGGCGGAGCCGTTTTTCGTCCTGGCAACCCAAAACCCCATCGAAATGGAAGGCACTTACGCTTTGCCCGAGGCGCAACTGGATCGCTTCATGTTCAATGTGGTGATGGATTACTTGCCCGAGGATGAAGAAGTTGCCGTCGTTATGCGCACCACGGCCGAGACGGCTTCGACGATCGAACCGCTGTTTACGGGCGAAGACGTGTTGAATTTTCATCGCCTGGTGCGCCGTGTGCCCGTGGCCGAAGAGATGGTTCGTTACGCCGTCAAGCTCGCCGCCGCTTCCAGGCCGCACCAGAACGGCACGCCTGATTTCATGAATGAATGGGCCAGTTGGGGCGCCGGCACTCGCGCCGGGCAATTCCTGGTCCTCGGCGCCAAGGCCCGGGCCCTCCTCAACGGCCGGGCGCATGTCAGCCTCGACGACCTCAGGATGCTGGCTTATCCCACGTTGCGTCATCGGATTCTGCTCAACTACAGGGCAGAGGCCGAAGGCGTTAGCGTCGAATCCGTCATCAAACGGCTCCTGGAGACCGTTCGCTCCCCGGTTGGGTTATGACTGACCGCTCGCTTTCTTCAGCACCGAATCCCCTTGGGGCAGACCACGGGTTCGTTGATCCTCGAGCCCTCATGAGCATCCGCAACCTCGAGTTGCGCGCCCGCTTGGTCGTCGAGGGCTTCTGGAACGGGATTCACCGCAGCCCCTATCACGGCTTCTCTGTCGAGTTCACCGAATATCGGCAATATACGCCCGGTGACGACCCGCGTTACCTGGATTGGCGTGTCTTTGGGAGGAGCGACCGGTTTTTCATCAAGAAATTCGAGGACGAAACCAATCTGCGTTGCTATTTGCTGGCGGATATGAGCCGTTCGATGACCTTCGGTTCGCTCGGCTACACCAAGGCCCAATATGCCGCCACACTGGCTGCCACCCTGGGCTACTTCCTCTATCTCCAAGGCGATGCCGTCGGCTTGCTCACTTTCGACGAACAGATCAGCCAATTCGTCCCCGCCCGGCACCGGACTGGCCATCTGCGTCACTTGATGCTCGCGCTCGACAAGCCCGCCGGCGGCCGCGCCACAGACCTGGCTGCCCCTCTGCGGCGCATCGTAGAAGTGGTTCGCAAACGAAGCCTGATGGTGTTGCTGTCGGATTTTCTTGCCCCGCAGGAACAGGTTGCCCCTCAAATCCAGGCCCTGGCGGCCTCCGGTCATGAGATCGTTCTATTTCAACTGCTCGATCCGGCCGAGCTGACCTTCAGTTTCACCGAACCGGCGATGTTTCAGGATGTGGAATCGGGGCGCACTCTCTTCATTGATCCTCAGTCCGCGCGCCGTGAATACCTGGATAAACTCGAGGCCCACTGTGCCGGGCTGCGCAACACTTGTGAGCGGCTCGGCATCGCTTATCACCAACTCTCCATCGATCACTCCCTGGAACTCGCCTTATTCCAGTTTTTGCGGGAGCGGGCTCAACGCAATCGCCGCGTGAAACGCTTTGCGCCCAGCCACGGCCCCAGGCCGGCTTTGGCCGGTTGACCCTCTGTTGTTTATGAATTTCCTGGCCCCACTTTTTTTGCTCGGAACGCTGGCAGTGGGGTTTCCTATCGTCTTTCACCTGATCCGACGCACAACGCGCGAGCGCCGGGTCTTCAGCTCGCTCATGTTCCTAAGGCCCTCGCCTCCGCGCCTGACCCAACGCAGCCGCCTCGAGCACATCCTCCTGCTAATACTGCGTTGTGCCGCGGTCTGCCTGCTGGCCTTTGCCTTTGCGCGCCCCTTTTGGCGCAAACCCCTCATCAACCCATCGAGTGCCGGCGCGCGGCGTCTGGTGCTCCTCGTAGATACCAGCGCCAGCATGCGGCGGGCTAACCTCTGGGATGATGTCCGCCAGCACGTTCGGTCCCTCCTGGCAACAACTTCACCCGCAGACCAGGTCGAGTTGATGACCTTTGCTCGCCAAACCCATCCGATGGTCACCTTTGCTCAGTGGAATGCTGCCGCTCCCGGCGCGCGCCCGGCGCTCATCGACCAGGCCCTGGCCACTTGCTCGCCGGGTTGGGCCGCTACCCGCCTGGGAGACGCCCTTATCGATGCTGCCGAGGCCCTCGCAGATACCGGGGCCAGAGCAACACCTGTCCCGGGCCAGATCGTTTTGATCAGCGACCTCCAAGAGGGCAGCCGCCCCGATTCCTTGCAGGGCTACGAATGGCCTAAAAACGTCAGCTTAACTATTGATGCCTTGAAGGCCAAACACCTGTCCAATGCATCCCTTCAATTGCTCGCCGAGGCCGATGATGGAAGCGTCAATCCAACTGATCACGTGCGCCTCCGAGTTTCTAACGGCCCAACTTCCCGCCGGGACGAATTCCAAGTCGGTTGGGCGGCATCAGACGCCCCGCGCTTCGTTGGCGTACCGCTAAAGGTTTATGTCCCTCCTGGCCAAAGCCGCACCCTGTTGCTTCCGATGCCTGCCGGCAAGTCCGGTCCAGGCCGCATTCTACTCGATGGCGATGAAGAGGATTTTGACAATTCTGCGTTTAATGTCCCGCCCGAGCGGGTGCAGTTGAAGGTCCTTTATTGCGGCTCTGAATCCGCAAACGATTCGAAACAGCCTCTCTACTTCCTCGAACGCGCCTTCGAGCCGACGCGGCGCCAGGCCGTTCAGGTGCTGGTCCGCTCCCCTGGGACGCCTCTGAGTGACGTCGAGGCCACATCGGCCTCGCTGCTGATTGTTACTGCTCCTTTGCCTCCGCAACAAGCCCGTGCCATGCACGATCGAGTCGCCGCAGGCCAGACGTTGCTGTTCGTCCTCAGCACTCCCGCTGCCGCAGAAACCCTCGCGGCTATCGCCGGTCGCGACCAGGTCACTCTCGACGAGGCGCCCGTCAGCAATTATGCGATGTTGGCTGACATTGATTTCCGGGACCCTCTCTTCGCGCCCTTTGCCGACCCGCGGTTCAGCGATTTTACCAAAATCCATTTCTGGAAGTACCGCCGGATTGCCCCTGACGCCATCCCGGGCGCTCGGGCTATAGCGAAGTTCGATGGCGGCGACCCGGCGTTGCTTGAAGCGCGCCTGGGCAAGGGGCGCTTGCTGGTCCTCTCGTCCGGCTGGCAGCCCCAAGACAGCCAGCTCGCCCTCTCGACGAAATTCGTTCCCATGCTTTATGCGTTGCTCGATGAAAGCGTGGGAGCAACGCCCCAGCCGGCACAGTACCGCGTTGCAGATGTTATCCCGCTCGGCGTCGCAGCGGCTCAGGGCCAAACGCCGGTCGTAATCGGGATGCCTGACGGCACTCAGCTAAGGATTGACCCGGGTCAGACGAATTTAACGCAGACGCTTATTCCCGGCATTTACACGATAACCTCAGCCGGCAGGTCCCGGCAAGTTGCCGTGAACCTGGACCCCACCGAGAGCCGCACCACGCCCTTAACTTCTGATGAACTCGAACGATTGGGCGCCCCTTTGACCCCGCAGAAGCCCATCCTCATACGCCAGGCCGAGAGGAAAACCCAACTACGCAATGCCGAAATTGAGAACCGTCAAAAGTTCTGGCGCTGGTGCCTGATCGCCGCCCTTGGAGTGCTGCTGTGCGAAACCTGGCTTGCTGGGCGCGCGTCCAAAGAGGCAACGGCAACGCACACTGTCTCCACTGGGAACGCGGCGGCCGCCACAGCGAAAGCGAGCTAAAACCAATGAACGAGTTGCTGAAAAATAAACTCCTTAAGCACAGCCGGTGTGAAAGGCGGCTACGGCTTTGGATTGAACTGGCGCTCTGCTGGGCTGGAGCGGCTTTGCTGGCTTGGGCCTTGATTGCGCTCGAAAGCCAAACCGGCTGGGCTGCGTGGGCTGCGGCCCCCGCGGTAGCTGTTTTGGCCGTTATCGCCGCAGTCCTCATCTTTTTGCGCGCCCGCCGATTTAAGCCCAATTGGAACGAGGTCGCCCGGCGCATCGAGGCGCAACATCCCAGCCTTGATGGGCGGTTGCTCACAGCAATCCAACAGCGCCCCAGGGACGCCGAGGAGATGGGTTTTCTCCAGCAGCGAGTCATTGGCGAGGCCCTCCTGCACGGCGAACAGGCCAACTGGGCGTTGGCCTTTCCCTCCTGGCGTCTGGCATTGGCCCAGGCAGCGCATTGGGGTTGCCTCCTGCTTTTGGTTTTTACTCTGATGGGCCTCCGAACACACAGCACGCAGGCTCTTTTGGCTTTAGGCCGTCCGGCGCATATCGAGGTGAGCCCTGGCGATGCGCTGATTGAAAAAGGAAACAGCCTGGTTGTTCTTGCGCGCTTTACCGGCACTCTGCCCGCAATAGTGGACATGGTTGTCGATTCATCGCCCAGCGCTACCCATCGCATTGCCTTGGTCAAAAGCCTGGCCGATCCGATGTTCGGCGGGAGCGTCCCAGAGGTCAGCAGCAATCTGGTGTATCACATCGAGTATGGTGGCCGGCGCACTCGAGACTTCAAGGTCCAGGTCTTCGAGCATCCCCGCCTCGAACGCGCCGACGCCGACCTGACCTTTCCCAAATACACAGGGCAGGCTCCGCAACATATTCCCGATACGCGCCGGCTCAGCGCGGTGGAAGGCGCCCACGTGAATCTTGCGCTGCGACTCAATAAGCCGGTCGTTTCGGCGGAATTGGTGGCTCGAGATAAGAACGCCACTGCTATTCCGCTCTCGATTGAAACCAATCACCCCGCCGCTTCTTTGAATCATTTCGTGCTGGCATCAAGCCAAACCTACGAGCTGCGCCTGGTGGATGCCGATGGGCGCACCAACAAAGCCCCCGCGCTATTTGTCTTCGAGGTGCTCAAGGACCGGCCTCCTGAAATCCGGATTACCTGGCCGCGCGGCGATGTGCGCCCATCCCCACTCGAGGAACTCGCCTTTGACGGCACCGTTTGGGACGACTTCGGTGTGACCGCCTATGGGCTGGGTTACGAGGTCGCCGGCGGCGACACGCGCTTTGTTGAGTTGGGCCGCAGTGTGCCGGGCAAGGAAAAGCGCCCTTTCAAATACCTGCTCCGGCTTGAAGACCTGCAGGTCTCTCCGGATGAGCTGCTCTCCTGGTTCATTTGGGCCGATGACATTGGGCCGGATGGGAATCAACGGCGAACGACCAGCGATCTGTTTTTCGCCGAAGTGCGCCCATTCGAGGAGGTATTTCGCCAGGGCCAATCTATGGATGGCCAATCGTCCGGAGGCGCAGCAGGCCAGCAGGGCAATGGCACTCGCCTGGCCCAATTGCAAAAGAAAATCATGATTGCCACCTGGAAACTGCAGAATGCTCACACCGTAGCTCCACAAAAGGAACGCTCCACCCCGGTCCTGCATGAGCATGAGTCGATGAACACCCATCCCAGGGGGCCCTCCTTGCTGGCTGGCAGCTATTACAGCGCAGGGGCCTCAAAGCAGTCGGCCGCCCGCCCGAATCGCTATCGAGTGGCGATGGCCGCCCTGCCCGCCCGATGGATGGCGCAAGTCCAGGACACCCCCACCGGCCCGGATGTTGCCCCCCCGGATAATCTGCCCCCGAGCCCTTCTGGCTCCAAACCGCCCCAGGATGACATTTCCGTTCTGATCGAATCGCAGGCCCAGGCCCTTGAACAGGCCAAGGCCAGCCTCCAGCGCCAGCGAGACCCCCGCTTGGCCCCTCTCTGGTCGGCTGCGGTCCGGAACATGGAGCAGGCCCTGGACCGGCTGAAAGATTGCGGCAAATCACCCGCCGAACTCAGCGCTGCTTTGACCGCCGAACGAGCCGCTTACCAGGCCCTGTTAAAAGTGCAGCAGCACGAATTTCAGGTCATGCGCAACAGCAATCGCAGCCAAAACGGCGGCGCCAGCAGCCAGCAGATGCAGCGCGAACTCGAACAGTTGGACCTCACGCAACCGGACAACCGTTATGAAACCGAGCGCCAGGCTCAGACGCCACAAACGGCCCAGCGCCGCGAACAGCTCGCGGTGTTGAATCGTCTCGATGAACTCTCGCGGCGTCAGCAGGATTTGAATGATCGCCTCAAGGAGCTGCAGACAGCTCTCCAGGAAGCGCGCACAGAGGCCGAGAAGGCTGAAATCCAGCGCAGGTTAAAACGCCTGCAGGAAGAAGAGCAGCAGATGCTGGCCGACGTCGATCAACTCCGCCAGCGCATGGACCGGCCCGAAAACCAGTCCCAGATGAGCCAGGAACGACAACAGTTGGACCAGACCCGCCAGGACATTCAACGCGCTTCAGAGGCGGCAGGACAGGGCGCTGCTTCCCAGGCCCTGGCCTCTGGAACCCGCGCCCAAAGACAGCTCCAGCAAATGCGCCAGCAAATGCGCAAAGAAACCGAATTTTCCGATGACCTGCGCCAGCTTCGAAATCAGGCCCGCGACTTGGCAAATCAACAACAGGATTTAATGCAAAAACTGTCCAGCGCTCAGGCCCAGGACCACCACAGCCTTTCCGATGCCCCTGCACGCCAGCCGATGTTGGACCAACTCGAACACGAAAAACAGCTCATGACAAATCTCGTGGACCGCGCCTCCCGTCTCTCCCAGGAGGCCGAACAACCCGAGCCGCTCCTGTCTCATCAGCTTTACGATACCGTTCGCAAGTTCAGCCAGGACAGCGCCAAGGATGTCAATGACCTCCAGGACCAACTCCTCAAACATGGCCAGATGCCCCGCAGCCTCTATCGCGAACTCAAAGATGGCGCCGCCCCCGATGGCGCCAAGCTTTTGGATATCCAATCCGAGATGTTGCGTCAGGATTTTCTCCCGCAGGCCGGCCAGGCCGCCCAACGCAGCAGCGCCGGCATCGACCAACTCAAGAGCGGCATCGAACAAGCTGCCAATGATGTGCTCGGTGACGATACCGAAGCCCTCCGCCAAGCACAAAAGGCCCTCGACCAGGCCACCGACCAGATACAGCGGGAAATGAACCAGGCCAACTCTCAGGCAGGCCAAACCAATGGGCTGGCAGGGCAACTCGCCCAAGGCCAGGCGCAGCCCGCAGGAACGCCGCCTCAGCGCTCCGCTCAAGCGCGGGCCGGGCAGGAGCAGGGACGTTCCGGGCAAACTCCTGGACAGCCCAATCAAGGCCAGGAGCAAGCAAGCGCCAATGGCAGACAACCTGGCCAGGGCCAACGCAACGGAGGCGGGGAGCAGCAACAATCGGGAGCTGACGCCAACGAATCTCAAACGGACCAAGCAAGCGCCCAAGGCGCAACCCGCCGCCAAGCCGGCTCGGATACCGGCGGATTCGACCGCGCGGGCGCCAACTCGAGTTTGGCCGGCGGCGCACACGGCGCAGGAGGCTGGCGCGGGGGTGTGGATCGGTTCCTTAACGGACAGGACCTTCGCCGGTACGGCCCGCTCACAGGCGAGGATTTCCTGCCCTGGTCGGATTCGCTGCGCGATGTCGAGGATGTGCTCGATCAACCGGATTTGCGCGATGAGGTCGCCCGCGTACGGGACCGCGCCCGCGTTATCCGTGAGGAGTTCAAGCGCGACCAAAAAAGGCCCGATTGGGCCGTCGTCCGGCTGCAACTGCTCGACCCCCTGACACAAGTCCGCGATCGCATCGCCGATGAACTGGCCCGGCGCCAATCCCGCGAGGCGCTGGTCCCCATCGACCGCGACCCGGTGCCCAATCAATACTCGGACCTCGTCCGGCGTTATTACGAAGAACTGGGCAAGCAGAAGTAGATTTACCGCGCGCTGAAGCTCATGTTCCTCGCCTCGCTGCTCTTTTCCTCCTGGAACTGGCTCTGGTTCGCCGGGGCGGTTTTCGCCTTGGCCCTCCTGTTGCTGTTTGGCAGCTACCGCGCGGCCCCTCCTGGAGTGGCTCGATGGCTCTGCCCCTTGTTCAAGGCCCTGGGGCTGGCTGCTCTCGCTCTTTGCCTTCTCGAACCGCTTTGGTCGGGGCAACGGGCACAGCCCGGCGCCAATCTGTTCGCCGTTGTCGCCGATAACAGCCAGGGCTTGCAGATCAAAGACCGCAATGCTTTGCAAACTCGCGGCGAGTTCCTCAGAGGCCTTCTGGACCCTCAACGCGCCTCCTGGCAGGGAACACTCGAAGAAAACTTCGATCTGCGCCGTTACTTTTTTGACGCCCGCCTTCACCCAACTCATGACTTTGCCGAACTGGATTTCTCTGGCCGCTCGTCTGGCATTGGGACAGCCCTGCGCACCCTGGCCGAGCGCTATCGAGGGCGACCGCTGGCCGGTGTGTTGCTCCTGACGGATGGCAACGCCACCGATATCCGCGGAAATCCCGACCTGACCGGTCTGCCGCCCGTTTATCCGGTGGTCATCGGCAGCCCGGAACCCATCAAGGATATCGCCATCCAGCAGGTCCACACCACGCAAACCGACTTCGAGGACGCACCGGTCTCCATCCAAGCCGATGTTAGCGCTTCCGGCTTTAGCGGCCTGCCTATCGTTGCCCGCCTGCTCGATAGCGCCGGCAAAACTGTCTCCGAGCAAACGCTCACGGCGCGCAAAGACGGCGGCCTGCTGGCCTTCCGTTTTCAATTGCGTCCCGAGAGGCAGGGCTTGTCCTTCTACCAAGTGCGCGTTGGGGCAAAGGGCCAATTGGAATCAGGAGCCAACTCGGGAGAGGCAACCTTGGCCAACAACAAGACCGTGGTCGTGGTCGATCGCGGCCACGGCCCTTATCGAATTCTCTATGTCTCGGGCCGGCCCAATTGGGAATTCAAGTTCCTCAACCGGGCGCTCGAAGAAGATGATCAACTCCAGCTTGTGGGCCTTATCCGTGTGGCCAAGCGCGAGCCTAAATTCAATTTCCTTGGCCGCTCCGGCGAATCGAGCAACCCCCTCTTTCGCGGGTTCGGTAATCAATCGGCCGAGGAGGTCGAAAGTTACGATCAACCCGTGCTGGTGCGGGTCAATACCCGGGATGAATTCGAGTTGCGCGGCGGCTTTCCGCGCACCGCCGAAGAATTGTATCAATACCACGCCGTTGTTTTGGGTGATGTCGAAGAGCAATTCTTCACACCCGACCAAGCGGTGCTCCTGCAGAAATTCGTCTCCGAACGCGGCGGCGGTTTCCTCATGCTCGGTGGTATGGAATCTTTCCAGCAGGGCAAATACCAGCGAACACCTCTCGGGGACATGCTGCCCGTTTATCTGGATTCGGTGGCTGATACGAACGCGCCCGGGCCGGCGCACTGGGCCTTGACCCGCGAGGGCTTTCTGCAGTCCTGGGCCCGCTTGCGCGATACCGAGGCCGACGAAAAGGCGCGCCTGCAGGGGATGGCCTCTTTTCAAGTGTTGAACCGCGTGCGCGAGGTCAAGCCGGGCGCCAGCGTCGTCGCAACCGTCACCGATGCAGATGGCAGAACATACCCCGGCCTGGTTGTCCAGCGGTTCGGACGCGGGCGAACCGCGGCGATGACGGTAGGTGATGTCTGGCGCTGGGGTCTGCACGATGCCAACGCGCACAAAGATATGGACAAGGCTTGGCGGCAGTTGATGCGCTGGCTGGTCACTGATGTGCCCAATCGCGTCGAACTCGCCGCAACAGCGCAGCCCGACGACCCCAATGGCGCCGTGCTGCTCCAAGTGCGCGTGCGCGACCCCAAATTCCAGGCCTTGGACAACGCTAATGTCACTCTCGAGGTTCAGCCCGTCTTTGCTGAGGGCGCTGCCGGCCCCCAGACCAATGCGGTTCGTCTCCAGACCGAGCCCTCAGCCGATGAACCCGGGCTGTACCAGGCCAGCTATGTGCCCCGGTTCACTGGCGGCTACAAGGCCGGCGTCTGCGTCACGAACGCCGAAGAGGTCGAGGTCGGACGGGCTGCCGCCGGTTGGAGCAGCGACTTGGCCGCCGAAGAGTTCCGTTCCCTTGTCCCTAATGTGTCTCTCTTGGAAACCATCGCGCAAAAGACCGGTGGCCAAATCATTCCCGCCGATAAGCTGAATCAATTCGCCCGCGACCTGCCCCATCGCCATGCCCCTGTCATGGAGGGATGGACTTTCCCGCTCTGGCACACCCCGGCCTTGTTCGCGTTCGCGACCGCCTGCCTCCTGGCCGAATGGGGCTTGAGACGGTGGAAAGGCCTGCCGTGAGGCCCGTCCTGCTGCTCCTGACCGCGCTTCTGTTTGATGCCACAGCAGGCGCAGCCCAGCCAACAGACCGGCCGGCAGTGCTGCTTGTCCTCGGGGCGCCGGGCGAACCGGAGTTTGGCAGCAACTTTTTGCACCAGGCCTCTCTTTGGCAACAAGCCTGCACCGATTGCCGCTGCCTGACCGTTGGTTTGGAAAGCACCAATGGAACCACTGATTTTGACCGGCTCAAATCTCTAATCAATGCCGAGTCAAAGGAAGGATTGGACCCGCTCTGGATAGTGCTGATCGGTCACGGCACATTTGATGGCAAAGAGGCTCGCTTCAATTTACGCGGGCCGGACCTGACGGCTGGCGATCTTGCCCAGTGGCTGCAGCCCTTTCGCCGGCCCCTGGTGGTCATCAACACCGCCTCCGCAAGCGCCCCTTTCCTCAAGCCGTTAGCCGGCACTAATCGTGTCGTCATTACCGCCACCCGCAGCGGTTACGAGCAGAACTTTGCGCATTTTGGTCAGTATTTCGCCGAGGCCCTCACCGACCCGCAGGCAGACCTCGATAAGGACGGCCAAATCTCCGTGCTCGAGGCCTTCTTGACCGCCTCGCGCCGCGTGGCTGATTTCTATAAGGCCGATGGGCGCTTGGCGACCGAGCACGCGTTGCTCGATGATAACGGCGACGGCCTTGGGACCCCGATGGATTGGTTCAAGGGATTGCGCGCCATAAAAAAAGCGCAGGGCGGCGCATCAGTCGATGGCCTGTTGGCCGGGCAATTCCACCTCGTCCCCAGCCCGAGCGAACGCAACCTCACCGCCGAGCAACGCGCCCGGCGTGATTCCCTGGAACGCGCCGTTCTGTTGTTTCGCGAGAAAAAAAACCAAATGTCCCCTGACGATTATTATCGCCAACTCGAACAGCGTCTCCTGGAACTGGCGCGCTTCTACGCCTCAATCGGGGGCCTTCCAAAATGACTCTTCAGCACAGCGCCGTGCGAAGCACTCATCGTGTCCCAGAGGAGTCTGAAACATGCGCACAACCGTAATCTGCCAAGGATTCTCTCTCTCCCCCTCCGACTCGCCGCGCTGTCGCGCCGTCGCAGCGGGAGGGGAGAGGGTTCCCTCGCGCCCCTCCCAGTAATCAAACGCAAAGCCAGGTTTGGCCGGGCTATCGACGGTCTTGCAAACCAAAAATAACCCCCGGCACCGGGCCGCGCGGCGCATTTTCCATTGCCTGCTGATTCATCCGGAAATCGCGCCCGGCGATGTTGGCAAAACCGGGGTCCAAAACCCGGCTGCCCGCGTCAATCCCGAGCGCGCTCTGAAATTGCGGCAGCGTCTCGTAACTCGCATGACGACCCCAGGGCACACCCCACTTGAAGGCGCCCTCGTCTGGCCTGAAGAAATAGATATTCCTCTCAAAGCGCAGGTTCAGTTTTTCAAGGGAGAGGTCCCTTGCTTGGTTCTTTTCCCCAGCCGATCTCGAGGTGCCGGAAGTTTCCCCTGCCGGCCACTGCCGGTTGTCCCTTGTATCAAACCAGCCCCAGATTTGCGCATCCCGATTGAAGGCGATGATATTGTGCCGGATAATTTCGTCGTGGTTCCATACCGGGCGCTCGGCGCGATCGCCAATGGTCGGCGTCGTGCGCGTTTGCTCACGGAAATCGAACCCCTCCCGGTTTCCCACAATGACATTATGCTCGATAACAGAGCCTGGACTGCTCGAGAGCGAAATGCCCGCCTGGGCGCCCCACGCGCCGGGCGTCTCGGCAAAGCCGTTGCCGGTGATCACATTGTCCTGCGCCCGCAGCCCGAACGAAATCTCGTCAAAAATCCCGCTGTCCTCGTTATCGGCAATCAGGCATTGGCGCACCGTGCAATCCTGGTTGCCGATGTCAAACCAGATGCCATTGCCCCGATTCTGCACAAAACGGCTTCGCTCGAGCACTGCTTCGCGCGTGAGCACCAGCTTATTGCCGCCAGCCTCCCAACCGCGATCGAATCCTTTGGTGTTGTTGTTCTCGACCAAACATTTTGTAAAGAGCAGGTAATGGGCGCCGTTGGCGCCAAAACCGATCTGGCCGTTGTCGCGAAAGACACAGCGCCGGACGGTCATGTTCTGGCCGGTGAATGTCGCTCCGCTGGCATTCATCTCGTCCAGAACGCAATCCTCCATGACATCGTGATTGCCCGCCAACACCACCGCCCCGTGCTGTGCCGCGTTGGCCGCAAACCGGAAATGAAACCCGCGCAACTCGACAAAATCCCCATCCACGCGCAGGATTTCCTGCCGCACGGAAGCCTCGACAGAAACCTTGTTGAGGTCGCGGTTGGCGAAGTCCCATACCATCACCATTTGATTGGTGACATCGGCGAAGAAAGCGCCCGGAGCCAGTGCGGCTGGGTCGAGCACCTGCCGCAGTAAATATCCTTCGACGGCGACCTGCTCGCAGCGGCCAATTAGCCGGTGGTACGCATCATCGGGGTGCGTCATGTTTTTAGACCAGGCATTGAACCGATGCGGCCACGGCACGCGATAGAGTGGCCGGGTGCCCTCGACCTTTTGCCAGCCGGTAAGGTGATCGGCGCCAGTTAGGATGACATGCGCCCCCGGAGCGGCCTCAAATCGGATTGCGCCAGTGGCCGTTCCGGATGTCTTCTCCACGATACCTTCGCGGTAAACCCCATCCAGCACGAGCACCGCGTCCCCGGGTCGCGCCGTCTCCGCCCCCTTGCCGATGGTTTTCCAGGGACGTTCCTCCGTCCCCGGTCCCGAGTCATCCGCCTGGGTGCTGCGCTGGGCGACGTAGTAAGTGGCGGCATGGACCGAAACGCTCATCGCAAGGAGCACCCAACCGGCCTGAATCAAAAGCGGCCTCTGCATATCCCCAGTCAAACAGAAGGCCCCCTCGAAAGCCAGCGAGCCTCGCTGTGAGTTGGTGTTTGTCAAGGGCGCGACGAGGCCCTCGTTTCCGGCTGAGCGTCTTGGACGCGCCGTGGCGCCGTGGCTGACCAGCCGTGTTCGGTGGACAGACCGCCCCACTGGGGTTAACCTACCCGGCAGCCATGAACAGCCAGGTCGCAGGCGGTGGAGCGAAGGCGCGTTGGTATAAACGTGGAGCGCGGGGGAAAGGTGCGTTCACCTTGATTGAGCTGCTGGTAGTGATTGCCATCATCGCCATTCTCGCGGCCATGCTTCTTCCGGCCCTCTCCAGGAGCAAGGAAAAAGCCAAACAGGCTTCCTGCATAAACAATTTGAAGCAGATCGATATGGCCAGTTTAATGTACGTCACTGATTACGGCCAATTCACCGGGGGGTTATGGACCAGTCCCCCTGGGCTTGGGCACTATTATGCCTGGCCCCCGCGCTTGCTTAGGTATATGGGAAATAACCGCAAGTCCTTCATGTGTCCTTCCGCGCAGGCCGATATGGCCTGGGATACTAACGTAAACCATACGCTGGGCGCTTTGGACCCGAATGGTGTGTTTGATCCCTATGGCATCGGCGTGATCTCCCGTTTTTCAATGGCCATTAACGATTGGGGTATCGACAGTCCTCATTTCACCAGGCTGCAACTGGGCATGGGAGGGGATATCAATGGCCAGTGGTACCGGGGGCCGGTTAAGGAGTCCTCGGTCCGAGCCCCCAGCCAGTTCATTTCCTTTGGTGAGACGTGCTACGCCGAGAATCTCGAACTCGTCACGAGAAACGCCAGCTTGGACCCAACCGACATCACCACCGGCCATACCTCGTGTCCGGCAAATCGCCACACTTACCACACAGACCTGGCGTTCTGCGATGGGCACGTCGAATCGCCCATCAGAAATCAGGTGCGCGACCCCGCTAACATGCTCTGGCGCGCGCGCTGGGACAACGATAACAATCCTCACCCTGAGGACCCTTATTGGTGGGGGGGTGCGCCCTGGCTAAACCAGCTCGATCAGTAATTGCTTGGTGTTGGCCCATATTGTTTCACTCCCGGCGTTATCCCCAAAAACCCCTTTGGGGTGGCCTGTCTATGGAACGCGTCACCCCATCCGATTACTTTTTGTTTTTCAACGGCGCAGCCCTCATGCGCCAGATGACAACAAACGCCGACACCGGCCTATGAACAACACGCAAAGACAATTCTTGCGCGCCAACGCTGCTCCTCCGTTCGGGGCTGCCTTGCTGGCGCTGGGTTTGGCCCTCACCGCTTCGGCCCAAACCATCGGCAATCACCGCGCCGTGTACGAGCCCGACGGCCAGTTGCGCCCGTGGACTTCCTGGCGCGATGCGCTCGAACGCGAAGTGAATTGGTACCTGAACTGTCCCGCCGACCACGGCTACCCCCGCTTCGTGGCGATGACCTTTATGGACGGGAATTACCGGCCTATCCCGAACAGGCCCTCCTTCATCCCGGCGATGCAGGACGGCATGGGCATCATTTCTTATTTGAAGTATTACGCATTCACTGGCCGGAAGGACCCGCGCGTGCTTCACACCGCCCGGGCCATGGGCGATTATCTCGTAAAGGAGGCCGTGACCCCGGACACCGGCAAGTATCCGCGTTTCTCACGCTCCACCGGCGCGCATCTGCGCTTCCCGCAACCGCCGGATTGTGGCTCGCAGGACGACCTGCCTTACGAGGTCGAGCCGGACAAGGGCGGCATCGCCGGTTACGCGCTGGTGCTGCTTTACGAGGAAACGCGCGACGAAATGTATTTGAACCAGGCGCTGCAAAACGCCCGAGTCCTGGCAACCAACATGATCGCCGGCTCGGCCAGCCAGTCGCCGTGGCCCTTTCGCGTCGATTACCGCACCGGCGCCTCGCGCGGTCCGGTATCCGGCAACATGAGTTTCATCCTGCGCCTCTACGACAAGCTGATCGAGCTCGGCTACTCCCAGTTTGGACCGCCCCGGGACCGGTTGTGGACATGGATCAAGCGACAGCAGATTCCCAATGCGGCAAAGGACGGGCTGCTCTGGGCGAATTTCTTCGAAGACCACAGCGAGCCCACGGACCGCTCGGCCTGGGCTCCGCTCAACCTGGCGCGCTACCTCGTCGAACGCCGCGAGCAGCTCGATCCGGACTGGGAAAAGGACGCGCGGACGCTCATCGAATTCGTCAACCGTCAATACGTTCACGTCATCGACGGCGTGGCGAGCTGCGGCGAACAGGACTTTGATCAACACCCGTGGGGCGGCATCGCCACAACCTACGGCGCGGTGCTGGCGGTGTTCGCCCGCGCAACCGGTTCGCCGGAGTTCGAACTGCTGGCCCACCAGACGCTGAACTGGGCCCTTTACGGCATCAACGACGACGGCTGTCCGTACGACGGCCCCTGGAAAGGCGCCGGTCGCGGCGGCTGGCAGGAAGACGCGCACACGGACAAACTTCACAATTATGTGGACGCCATGAACGCGTTTCCCCAATGGGCGCAATAGCATGCCGCCTGCTCCGGCGCTCACGTCCGCCAAAACGGTCTAATGCTGGTGATATGCACCAAATCGACGATCCCCACTGCCCCAGCCTCGTCAGCCACCCCTTTCGTGCGGCCTCCCGGCGTTGGTTGCCCCGGCTCATTCGCCTTTCCAGCGCCCTAAAAGGGCAGCCTTATAGCAGCTCAGGGCAAGGCCGCTGAGGTCGTCGCCCCGGGTACGGAAGGAAAAAAGAGGAGACCATTTTTGGTCCGCAACCCAGGGCGGCGCTCGTTCCTCACTTGCCCTGGGCTGGTATGCGTTGCCCCTTCAGGGCATTGGATTTGGCTCGCTCTGTCCGCATTTTTGGCGAACACACTATAGGTCAGGCACCTGCCCCAGGAAGTGACTGAAGCCGCGAACCGGCGGACAAGTGATCAATCTCGTTGTGAATGCTTTTGCCCAGGGCGCCTGTGGGCCTTATGTTGCCTGCGAAAATTATGGTATCACTGCCCACTGTTCTGCTCAAACCGGGAGAAGCCGACCGCATTCTGGCCGGCCATCCCTGGGTCTATCGGAGTTCCGTCCTGCGCCTGACTCACCCGGCGGCTGATGGAGACCTTGTGCAGGTAAAGGACCATCGGCAGCGGTTCCTGGGCACGGGGTTCTTTAACTCGAAATCAAAAATCAATGTCCGTGTCCTGTCCCCTGACCGCATCGAAGCGAATTCAGCCTTCTTCGAAGAGCGGGTTCGAGCAGCTTTGGCGGTGCGCCAAAGACATTTGCCGGGGGCGACCTCGTTCCGAGCCGTCAATGCGGAGAGCGACTTTTTGAGCGGACTGATCGTCGATAAGTATGAAGACGTTCTGGTCAGCCAGTTTTCTTCTTTGGGCATGGATATGAGGAAGGAGCAAATCGTCGCTGCCCTGCAGAGGGTTTTTGGGCCTCGCGCCGTAATCGAACGCAGCGATGTGGCGTCGCGTAAATTCGAAGGGCTCGATGCGACCCAAGGCGTTCTGGTTGGTGAACTGCAAGGCCCGATGATGGTGACCTTGAACGGCCTGAAATTCGAGACCGATTTGATGAGTGGACACAAAACCGGGCTGTACTTGGACCAGCAGATGAACTATCAACGGGTTGCGCCATTGGCTGCAGGGGCGCAGGTCCTGGATGCTTTCTGCTTTGTGGGCGGGTTCGGTCTGCACGCAGCCCGGGCCGGGGCGGCGCGCGTGCACCTGCTTGATCAAAGCGCCGAGGCCATTGCTCAAGCCCAACGCAATGCCACAGCCAATGGCCTGGCCGAGAAATGCTCGTTTGAGGCGGTGAATGTCTTCGACTGGCTCAAGGCGCAGACAGCCGCAAAACTCCACGAAAAAATCGTTCCGCGCTGGGACTTGATCATTTTGGACCCGCCCTCCTTCACGCGCATCCGGGCGTCAGTGCCGGATGCCTTGCGCGGCTACAAGGAGATTCATCTGCGCGCCCTGAAGCTGCTGAGGGCGGGTGGGACGCTGGTGACTTTTTGTTGCTCGCATCACGTGGACCAGGATTTGTTCCAGGATTCAGTGCTCTCTGCCGCGTTTGATGCCCGGCGTATCCTGCGGCGCGTGGCGACTTATTCGCAAGGCCCGGATCATCCCATTATCCCAATGATACCCGAGACAGAATACTTGAAGGGCTTCGCGTTTGAAGTGGTGAGGTGAACCGCATGGTTGCGGTTTAACTGAGCAGCTCTCTTTGCCAGCTCATCAGGGCCGGGGCGTGTTTGTCCCAATTATGTGCCAGATCAGAGAGGGAGCCCCGGCTGGCAATCAGGGTAGGGTCGATGTCCAGATCGGCCGCCCCGGCGTCTCGGCGTTTTTGCAATTCGAGAAATCGGCGGCGTTCGGCTTCATTAGGACGCCGCCCTATCACGCGCAGTATCTCCGGGTGCTCCTGCGCTGGTATCTTCAAACCACACGCGATCGCTTTGAGCAAGGTTCCCCGCCTTCTTTCGGAAAAATGCCTCGGTAGCAACGGCTGGATGGCGCGGCCTGTGGCGGAGGCGGCGGCGATTTCCACCAAGGTCTGATGGCTCAGGACGAAAAACGGGGGCTTGTTCGATGCCAGGGCCTCGGTCTCACGCCACTGCCAGAGCTCGCGCAAAATCGCCAGAGCCGGACGCCCCAAGGCATGGCTGCCTTTGATGCGCCAAACCGAGTCCAAGTCCGTCGGGCGGGTTTGAGTCGAATCGGCAATAAGGCGGACGCAGGATTCCCGGTGCCAGCCCAGGCGTCCTTTGGCCGCCAGCTCGGTTGAAAGCTGATCAGCCAGGGGTTTGAGATAATGGGTGTCGTTGCGGGCATAGCGTTCCATCCGCTCGGTAAGCGGGCGCATAGCCCAATTGGCCTTTTGCGCCCCTTTCTCGAGCTTGATTCCGAGCCACTTCTCAACCAGGTGGCCCAAGCTGAACTGGCGCACCCCCAGCAGCCGGGCGGCCAGCATGGTATCGAAAACGGCCCTGGGCACAAACTCATGATGCTTGCGCAACAGCCGCAGGTCGTAATCGGCCCCGTGCATGATCAATTCGTGCGCGGAAAGGGCGTCAAGCAATGGTCCCAGGCTGAACCCGGCCAGCGGATCAATGAGCTTGTCGCTCCCGGTGGTGCTGATTTGGATCAGGCAAACCTTTTCCGGATACGCGTGCAGGCTGTCGGCTTCCGTATCCACCGCAACCCAGGTCGCCGCGCGTAATGTGGACAGGAAACAATCCAGTTTCTCTTCAGTATCGACCATGGAGCTGCTAGGAAAATGCCTTGGGCACAATCTCCGGCGGCCCGACTCGCCGCTCATAATCCAGGATAATGTCCACCGCTTCCTGAGGATTGTCGGTCAGATGAAACAGGTCAAGGTCTCCCGGGCTGATGAATTGAGACGACTCCAGCCGTTCCTTCATCCAACGGATCAGCCCTTTCCAGTGGTCTTTGCCAAAAAGAATCAGCGGAAACTCCGGGATGCGCTGGGTCTGGACCAGGGTCAGTATCTCGAAAAATTCGTCCAGAGTGCCGAAGCCGCCGGGCATAAAAACAAAGCCGATGCTGTACTTGACGAAGCAGACTTTGCGGGAAAAGAAATAATGGAAATGAATGGGGATATTGGCGAAGCGATTACCTTTTTGCTCATGAGGCAGTTCGATATTCAACCCCACCGAGCGGCCCTTGGCCAGGCCAGCCCCTTTGTTGGCCGCCTCCATCACCCCAGGGCCGCCCCCGGTAATAATGGCCAAGTTGTGTTTAGCCAACCCCTTCGCCAGGTCCACCGACGCCTGGTAATAGGGGTTGCTGGGCTTCATTCGCGCGGAACCGAAAACCGTTACCCCCGGTCCAACGGCTGAAAGCGCCTCGAACGAATCCACGAACTCGGCCATAATCCGGAAGATGCGCCAGGGATCTTCCTTGATGAAGGAGATTCTCGTGCTGTTGTTCATTCCGCCAGCATACCAAGGCCGATTGCGGACACAAGCTGGAGAAGATTTGTGGCATGAGATCGGCTTAATGAGCGGCAAATCGGTTTGTTCTTTGGCCGGGAGCGCCTTGCGCGCCGCCACGGGACCGGTTCCAGCAGAGTTGGGCGGGGCGCTTTGACGGACCGCCGGCGCCTTGCTGGACCGAAATGATGCAGTTGTCTGAGTTTGGAACAGTTCGAAACGCAACATGGCTTATGCCTATTTCCTTGCAATTAGTCGATAAGAGCGGCAAGGCCCCCAGACCGGGACCGTCGCCCAAGGAGAAGGACCCCTTCTTGCCTGAGGAGCCGCCGGCCTCTCCGCCGCCAGTCACCCTGGGCCGCCAGCGGAGCATCCTGGTGGTGGACGACAACCCCGTCGTCTTAAAGGCCTTTGAACTCAAGCTCAAGGCCAGTGGCTTTAAGGTGACCACCATCTCCAACGGGGCGGCCGTCGCTGCGAGCGCCGAGCAGATAAATGCCGAGTTGATCATTCTCGATATTAATTTTCCCCCGGGCGGCGGCGGCGGTGGCATGCAGTGGAGCGGCTTCACTATCGTCCAATGGGTGCGGAGGTTCCCCGAGTTGGCAGCAATCCCTGTCATCCTTATCACCGGCGAAGATGTGGCCAAACACAGAGAAAAAGCCCGCGACGCGGGAGTGGTCGCCATTTTTCAAAAACCGATTAACGCCAAAGAACTGCTCGAGGCCATCCTTCAGACTTTGGGGGACAAACCCATTTCCACACCTCTCCCTGCAAAGGCTTAATGTAATGCCGAGCCGTAGTCGTAAATTCGCATGCCGTCAGATTCCAGTCCCCGGTCCAACGCGAAGCAGTCCACCTCGTAATGGTCCGAATTGGGATAGAGCGCCAATTGCTTTTTGAGATTCTGGATTTGCTTATCGATCGGCTTTAGCTCATCGCGCAACTGGTTTTGAGTCTGCTGAAGTTGCCGGTTTTCCAATGCCACCAGCCGGGAACGATAGCCGGAATGCCTGTTTGTGTTCTGCTGGTTCTTAGCCGCAGCCTCCTCCCCGGCCAGCGTCGCGCGTTGCTGCTGCAAGTCCTTCAACTGACCGCTTAATTTTTCAAAGTCGTTGAGGTCCTGAATCGGCGGATTTTTGAGCAGGATTTTTGCGCGTTCCGCGGTGCGGCTGTTTTTGCCCTCCGATTTGTCCTTCGCCAAGCCGCCCTCAACGCGAGCCTCGAGCACCCAGCTCCAGCCGTTGGTGCCTACAATGTTCCCTTGAACGCGCGCCCATGCGCTCAGTGGACGCGGCCCCTCCTGTTTGGACCACCATCGAAAGAGAGGCGCCAACTCGACCACCTGCCCGTTGATAACGCGTTTTGGGTCTTTCAGGGGGCTCGATTGGACCGGGGGTGCTGCGAGGATGAACAGTGCAATACTGCTCAAAGCTGTGGAAGCCAAGCGGCGGGGTTTCAAGCTCATCCAGCCAACCACCGTTATGCCAGCTCGAGTTGCGGTTTGGCGCATTCCAGGCCCCAGTAATGCGTGATCGATTCGAAAAGGTGTTCTACCGCCCGGAAGTTGACCGGCTTGACCATGTAGGCGTTGGCGCCCAACTCGTAAGCGCGGTTAATGTGGTCCGGATTATCCGAAGAAGACACGATGACTACCGGGATGCGCCGCAGCGATGAGTGAATCCCTTTGACCCATTCCAGAACCTCGAAACCAGTCCGGCGCGGCATTTTAATGTCCATGACAATCAACTTGGGCAATGGGTGGGCCTGCCTGTCCCCGTATTTGCCTTCTCCTCGCAGGTAGTTGATAGCCTCCTGGCCGTCCGTGACGACCTGGAGGGGGTTGGTGATGTGGGCCATTTTGAAAGCGCGTTTGACCAGGAAGATGTCGTTGAGGTCATCCTCAACCAGCAAAACGCAAAAATTTTGGATTTCCATAGTAAGCTACACCGTTCATTGATAATTTACCTAGAAATCATCCAAACGCCAACAAGGAAACAAGCGGGGGTGGTAAGCGTGTCGGTTGGTGACGGCAGGCGCTGCCGCCTAAAGGCGGCGTTCCGCGCGTCCGGAACGCCGGCTTCAGCCGGCAGCCCCGTAGTCACTGAGGCATTACGCGGGGGTGTTGTCAAGAGTCAGGCTTTCTCGATCTTTTGGCCGTAGATCTACACGTTCGACCTGCAGGTAGCGGTCCATGCGTTTGGCAAGAACATCGAACTGGAAGAGGCCGGACATGAACTCGATTTGGTCGAGTATGATTTTCAGAATAAACGAACAGAAATCACCCAAGGCTTTATCTGAGAGGTTCCCGCGCCCATCGAGATCGTTCCACCTGCTCTGATCAGCCAATCGGAGGAATTTATAATAAGCCTCGCGCTCTCGTGCCAAGCCGCGTGAAAGGGTCCATAATCCAAAACTGTCAAGCTTGACTCGCACGAGCCAGGCATGGGAATGAAGCCTTGTGACGCGGCCATTCCCATCCCCAAAAGGGTGAATCCATGCCAAACGATGATGGGCAGCAGCCAACGCCACAAGTTGCTCAGTGGCGAGGATGTCCTTTTTTTGATAGGCCTGCTGAAAGCGGCGCATGAACTGTGGCAAGGCCTCGTGGTGCGGCGGTTGATGCGTGCCGACATCCACTTCAAAAGTGCGCAAGACACCAAGTTCTATCTTGTAGCTTTTGCCGCCCCGATCGCGACTCGATTGCAGCTCAGGCGGTAGTCGATGATAAAACTCCCCGTGCAACCAGCATATAAACTCCGCCGAATGAATGGACAAGTCAGGCTCGTGATGCAGCCGATCAACCATCAACTTCTCGACTTCAATGTGAGCCTTATTCAGATATTGATTTGCACAGACTGTGCAGGCGAATGCGGAGGGAAAATCGAGCCAAACCTTTTCTGGAAACCAGAACCTTAAGCCGCCGAAACGAAGTCCATTGGCGACCATTAGTTCCTTCTGTTGCTACTCTGCCAGCGTCTGCTGCTCAGTGGAGGATTTGCCATGCTCGCCATTGGCAGGCTGTTCCTGGGGTTCGAGATTGCGCAGGCCGGCTTTCGAGATTTCCGCCAGGTCACGGAGAGTGATGGCTGAGGCGGCCTGTTGCTCGATCGATTCGAGGCGGCGGAAGGTCTCATAGATTCGGCTGGCAGCCAGTTCCTGGCGCGCGGCCAATTGGCCGCCGCGGCCGGCGCGCACGGCCATGAGAATATCGCAGCACGTTATCCGTTCGAGGGGTCGGCCCGGCAGATAGGCCGGTTCATGGCCGCTGATTTCGGAGGTCAATCCGGCGGCTGCGAGGGTTTGCATTAATTGCTGGGTGAGCCGGGTGGGCAGGCCCAGCTCGTGTCCCATCTCAAAGACTGTCGGCGGAGCCTGGCCGCGGAGAAAGCGGCGGCCAATCCAGGCCATCAATCGGAAGGCGATGATTTCGCGCCCGCGTTGATCGATGTTTTCGACCTGTTTTTGTTCGAGATAGCTGGCGCGGTTTTGGAAGGCGTAGGCCACCTGCGCGCCAAACAGAAGAATCCACCACGAAAAATAGAGCCCGATCATAAACACCGGCACCAGGCCCAGCCCGCCGTATATCTGGCTGTACGAAACGACGCGCGAAACGTACAGGACACTCACGAGGCTATTGAGGTGCCAAAGAATCCCTCCGACCAATCCGCCCACCAGGGCGGCGTCCCAGTGGACTTTGGTGTTAGGCATCAACCGATAAAACAGGCTCAGGCCGAGGCACAGCAACACGATGGGCAAGAGCTCGAAAAAGAGGTTTCCCAAGACAGGCGTAATAGTCAACAGCCGCCGGGTGGCATCCCAGTGCGGCCCGGTTGTGAGTCCCACCGCCACGACAATGAGCAGTGGCGCCAGGGTGATCACCGTCCAATACAGCACAATCCGCATGAACCAGCCGCGTCCGTGGGCGACGCCCCAGATGTCGTTGAACATATTCTCTATTTGGCTGAGCATCGAGATGGCCACAAAGATCAGCGCCGCGCTGCCCGTGACGCCCAGGGTGCCGCTGCGCGTGTTCTGAATGAACTGATGAATGCGACGGGTAATGGCCTGCCGCGCGCGCAGAGCCTCCTGCTCTTGAGCGGGCGTGGGCATGAATTTATGGTTGGTCTGGCCGGGGCTGGCAGCCGCAGTTGAATTGGTTTCGTTACTCGAGCCGGCCAGGACTTCTGTGTTGGTTCCGGCAGCCTTCACTGTCATGTTGGTCATCGCCGCGACGACGTTGGTGTTGACCATGGCGCGCGGCGTGACGCTGGCGACGAATTTGACGATAAATTGGTCGATGCTCGTTTCGCCTTCGGTTTTAAGAAAGCTGCTCGTCACAGCCACCACCACCGCCAGCATCGGGATCAAAGCCAAAAGGGCGGCGTACGCAAGGGAGGCTGCGCGAACGGGACACCGATTGCGGCTGAAACTGGTCCACACCAGAATCCAGAAGTGCAAAAAGCGGCGCAGTTTTGAAATCTCTCGCCCGGGGCGCCAGGCATTCTCGTCGAATAACTCGATGGTTTGCTGGCGGATTTTTCCGAAATTCAAAAACCTCTGTCGCATAAAGGCCCTTATCTACGCTAAGGCGCGGCTTCTTCCGGTCAATTGGGGCAAATGCATACGGCAGGCCCGGAAAATCCCCTGGACCATTTCCGGCATCGCCCCGGATTGAAAGGGGCGCATCAGGACGCGAGACTTCGAGTCAGATGTGCGCGCGTTTGTTTGATAGGGTGTTTGATAGGGATTGGGAGCCGGCCCCCGGCAGGAAATTTCGAGACCTTCTGTTTTGGAATTGGTTCCTGATGGCCGCGACGTTTCTGGCCTGCGCCAACGCCCGCGCCGGCAGCCGGCTGCTCGCTTGGGGCGATCTCAAGTACGACATGAGCTTTAGCAGCCCTTCATTAACCGGCCCGACCCTGGCGCAGGTTGCCGCCGGGGATTTCCACTCCGTCGCTCTCCAAGGCGACGGAACTGTCCTGGCTTGGGGCGACGATCAATTCAGCCAGACAAATATGCCGGGCGCCTTGGCCGTAAATCCCGCAACCCAAATCGCCGCCGGCAACGTTCACAGCCTGGCGCTCCTGCAGGATGGAACAGTTTTGGCCTGGGGACCGCCTCCGGGCCAAAATGGCGATTACGGCCAGTGCCTGGTTCCCGGGGGTTTGCGCTCAGTGGTGCAGGTGGCGGCCGGCGCGGCGCACAGCCTGGCATTGAAGAGCGACGGCACCCTCGCCGCTTGGGGTCTTAATTGGAACGGACAGTGTAATGTCCCGACCGGGTTGAGCAATGTGATCGCGGTGGCCGGCGGCATGTATCATACACTCGCGCTGCGGAGCGACGGCACGGTGGTGGCCTGGGGCGATAATCGGCAGGGCGAATCCAGTGTTCCGGAAGGTTTGGGTCACGTGATAGCAATTGCAGCGGGCGGGTTCCACAGCCTGGCCCTGCGCGATGATGGAACGGTAGTGTCCTGGGGCACCTATGGCCTGGCTCAATGCGTTGTCCCGGCCGGGCTGAGCAATGTCGTGGCAATTGCCACTGGCGATTTTCATAGCCTGGCGCTGAAAAATGACGGGACACTCGTGGCTTGGGGTTTCGACACGGCGGGCCAATGCGATGTGCCCTCCGGCTTGACCAACGTGGTTGCCATTGCAGCTCGCGGCAGCCACAGCATCGCCCTTATCGACCAATCTTCGATGGTTTCGATTCAGCCTCCCTCCCTTAGCCTTGCCGTCTCTGGCGCAAACGTTGTAGTTTCCTGGCCAGCCTCCGCGAGCGGTTTCATGCTCCAGCAGAATCCCGACCTGGACCCAGCCCACTGGACTTCCGTCACGAACCTTATCAGCGTTCTGAATGGCCAAAACCAAGTCACACTGCCGGCATCTGCAAAAATGTTCTTCCAATTGATTGGCCAATAAGCTCAATTCCAGCGTCTGGATAAACTCACCGCTTTGCCCGCGCCCAGCCTTCCTTTCTATAGAACAGCTTGCGCAATTCCGCTTTGGCCTTTTCCAAACGGGCCTTCACCCTCTGCGCTTGAAGAATTGAACGGCGCGCTCATGCCGTTTGGCGGCCACGAGCGTCCGGAAGGTCCCGAGGTTCCGGCGCTTGCCTGTCCCCGGATTCTTTTTGCGCGAATAAAGGCGATACTCGCCAGATTTCAATTTCTTGATCATTTGGCTCGGCTGGTTTGCCCCAATTCACTGCTTAAAAATCGGACGTCTCCTGTGCGTTGGCCAGTAGGCGCTGAACCCATTCCTGGGAGAGAGATTCAGGAGGAGAAATTGTCGCTTGACTGCTTTGGACCATTCAGCCAGAATCTGAACTCGGGCGCAGCGCGGCCCAAGGCGCACTTTTTTCGCGCCGCACGTCCGAATGGCGTCCGGCCATCAGAGATCAAAAAATGCGGAAGCACCCTCGAAAAGAGGGTGTGCTGACCGGCGGTTGAAAAACAATGCCCAACAGGAATGTATAATGAAAAAGAATCCTTTTCACAGATCACAATCTTTGTTGAGGTCCTCCGGCGAGAGGCGGCCAATCACTGCAAGACGTGCCAGCCACGCATTGCTTTTTCGATTCATCGCTTCTCTCGTGTTGGCGCTCGCTTCGATTTTTTTCACGGTTTCCCTTTCCGCCGCTCCAATTAAGACGCTCATCATTGAGGGGCAAAGCAATCCTGCTCACAACATGCCCGCGGTGACTGTCGAACTGAAACGAATACTGGAAAGCGCCGGGCTTTTTAGCGTGGAGATTGCCACCACGCCCGCCAAAGGCCAGGACATGAGTGGATTCAGCCCAAACTTCTCCGCCTACGATCTGGTGGTATTGAATTATGATGGCGACCCCTGGCCTGCGGAGACCCAGAGGGCTTTCGTAACATTTATGCAGAACGGCGGCGGGTTGGTGGTGGTCCATTCGACCGATAACGCTTTTGGGAATTGGAAAGAATATAATGAAATGATAGGGGTTGGCGGCTGGGGTGGACGCACGGCGAAGTCAGGTTCTTGCCTCCGGTTGCGCGATGGGAAATGGGTGGCCCTCGAACTGCCGGGCCCGGGAGGCAGCCATGGCAAACCGCATCCTTACGTGGTGACAACGCGCGAACCCAACCATCCGATCATGCAAGGGTTGCCAGCCGGGTGGTTGCACGTTTCCGATGAGCTGTACGACCGGCTGCGCGGTCCGGCAAAGAACGTAACGGTGCTGGCGTCCGCGATGACTGACCCGAAGACCGGTGGCTCGGGAGAAGAGGAGCCGGTTTTGATGGCGATTTCCTACGGGAAGGGCCGCGTCTTTCATTCGACAATGGGCCACAGCGTTGACCAGTTGAAATGCGTTGGCTTCATTGTCACCCTGCAGCGCGGGGCCGAATGGGCCGCCACAGGAAAAGTCAGCCAAAAGGCGCCTGCGGATTTTCCTACGGCGACTGAAACCAAGACACGATTGTAATTCTCTGCGCTCCCGCGCCTGTCATGAAAAGAAGGGTTTTAGCTCTGGCGCCGATAGTGATGGCCTGCGCAGCCAGCATGACTCTGCAAGCACACGCCACAACTTTCGTGGTGGACCAGGCGGCGCCCGGGGCTGCGGACACCAACCCCGGCACACAAAGCAGGCCATTTAAAACGGTCCAGCACGCCGCCGACCTGGCGCAACCGGGTGACAGCGTCTTTGTCATGGCCGGCGAGTATGACGAGCGTGTCAAGCTCCGGACGAGCGGGGAAGAGGGGCGGCCAATTACGGTGCAAGCCGTGCCGAGGCGCTCGGTGGTTATCGGCGGATTCGACCTGGAAGCTTCCTACATCCGCGTCGAGGGCTTCGAGATAACGAGCGCCAGGCCGGCAGTGGCGGTGCAGTTGGGCGGGAAGCATTGCGAGGTGCTGGACAATTACATCCACGATATGATGGTGGGGATCGCCGGGACAGTGGGCAAGCTGGGCCCTGATGGCAACACGCGAGATTACTCGGCTGTCGCGCACAACCACATTGCCTACAACAAGGTTTACCACAGTGAATACGGCTTCATGTTGGGAGGGGACGACTGGCTAGTGGAGAACAACGAGGTGAATCGATTGTTCATGTACGCCCCCGGCAATAAATACGATGATTGCGATTACTCACGGTTCTTCGGCAAGGGCTGCATCGAGCGCAACAATTACTATCATGGCAGCACCGCCTCGGAGATTCGGGTCGCCCACGTGGATTGCCTCCAGACCTTCACCGTCAATGGCGAGATAGCTCAGGACCTTATCTTTGTAAACAACACCTGCTTCGACTTTCACCAGTTGTGCATGGTGGAAAGCGCGCCGCACATAGGCAGCGTCAGCAACTGGACGTTCGAACGTAATATTATTTGCGCCAATTCGCCCACCATGAGCGGGGGCTGGGGCCCGGACATAATCCAGACCCTCGACGTGACGATTGCCAACAACACCATCTGGACTGTGCGGTGGGCCACCATTGGCCTGCGCGGCAAAGAATCCACCCACGGCCAAATCCGTAATAACATCCTCGCTAACGCCGAACGCGCCATTATCGATGGAGACCAGGATTTCTCCGCCTCCCATCCGCTGATCGAGTATAATCTTACATTCGCCACGTCGCCGGCGAGTGGAGAGAAGAACATTAATGGCAAGGACCCGCTGTTTGTGGATGGGGCCAAGCGCAATTTCCGGCTGCGCAAAGGCAGCCCGGCCATCGGGGCAGGTCCGGGGGGAGTGACGATTGGGGCGCTGGAATACCCGAACGTGTATTACGTGGACCCGCATCATCCTGCGGCCAGCGATGAGCCTGCTTGGGGTTACGCGGCCGTGCCTTTGGCCAGCCTGGCCAAAGCGTGTGCTATCGCGCAACCGGGCGAGACAATCGTGTTGCGCGCAGGGTTGTATCGCGAGACCCTGCGGCCCAAAGGTGATCGGATCAAGATCAGCGCCATGCAGGGTGAGAATGTTGTAATCAGCGGGGCGGACCTGATCGAGGGCTGGAGGCGGGAAGCGGATGGAAGCTGGTCAGCGCCCCTGGCCTCGGCGCCCAAGCAGGTCTTGCGCGACGGCAGGCCCTGGGATGGGTTCACTTATAACCCTGACACTAAGCGCATCTTGACCAAGAACGGTGACCCAAGGCTGCATCTGTTCGAGACAATCGTACGGGCGGAGGGGATCGATTTGGCGAACGGGAACGGCGTAAAGGTTGAGTCGATCACGGTGACCAACACGCTCCAACAGTCCCGGTAGCCAACCTTCTCACGGCGCGCAGCTACTCGTACCGGAGCGATTCGATCGGGTCGAGGTTGGCTGCTTTCACAGCGGGGTAGGTCCCGAAAACGATGCCGACGACCGAGCAGATAACCAGCCCAATGATAACCCAATCGACCGGCACCACCGGCGTGAGCTTGAGGTACAGCGCCGCCCCGTTGCCGCCCAAAATGCCCAGCAACACCCCAATACCTCCGCCCAACTCACAAATCACAATCGCTTCGACAATGAATTGGGTTAGGATGTTGCGCTTTTTGGCCCCCACGGCGCGGCGGATGCCAATCTCGCGGGTGCGCTCCGTGACCGAAACCAGCATGATATTCATGATGCCAATCCCGGCCGCCAGCAAAGAAATCGAGCTAACGGCAGCCACCCCAACCCGCACCGCGCGGGTAAATGAATCGAATTGGGCGATCATCGAGTCATTTGAGAAGAGCTCGAAATCATCTTCCTTGCCCGGAGGCACCTTGCGGATGACGCGCAATGCGCCGCGCACCTGCTCGACTGTATCGTCATAGCTCTCCTGATTACGGGCCTGGACCAGGATGCTCAGGCTGCGATTCCAGCGTCCGAACCGGCTCATCCCGGTCGTAATGGGCACGACAGCGAAGTTATCCTGATCGCCCCCAAGCGAACCGCCTTTGGGCGCAAGCACCCCAACCACTGCGTAGTTGATGCCGTTGATTTTGAGCCGCTCGCCCAGAGGTGAGGAGTACGGGAAGACGGATTTGGCCAGACTGTTGCCCAGCACGCAGACATCACGCGCGCCGTCCACATCCATGTCCAACAATAAACGCCCCTCGGCCAGAATCCAATTGTGCGCCGGGAAGCTTCCGGGGGTCTCTCCAAAAAGCTGAACATTTGGCGCAGTCTTTTTGAAACGTGTCTCGACCTGCCCGCCCCAAAAGGTGGTTTCCAAGCCGATGCTGCCGGCCAATGTGGCCCGCTCTTCCACTTGCGTTCCCTGCAATAGGGTGATGTTCTTGCGCCGCCAGAATTTTTCGAACCCTTCAGGCCCGCCGAAATAGACTGCCGGCCATTTGCGAATCATGAAGGTCTGGCTGCCGAGCTGGCTCATTTGCGTTTCCACGTCGCTCTGCATCACCCGCATCGTCGTCATCACCACGATAATGGAAAAGACGCCCACCAGCACACCCACCAGAGTGAGGGCGGAACGCAGCTTGTGCGCCGCCAGCGCGCTCATGGCCATCAGGAAACTCTCTTTGATTTCGGCCAGAAGTATCGTTGTGGGTTTGCCTGCCATAGCGCCTCATTCGTTGCGCAAGGCATCCACCGGGTCCATCCGCGCCGCGCGCCAGGCTGGAAAGAATCCTGCTAGAACCCCGGTTACCAGTGAGACCGAAAGCGCGATGGCGACAATGACAGGGGACATGGTCGCCGGGAAGAATCGCTGAATGAGCAACGTAATCGGCCAGGCGATTCCCAATCCTATCGCTCCGCCTAGCAAGCAGATGCTGGCCGCCTCGATCAGAAATTGCATCAGAATCGTCCGACGCTTGGCTCCAATCGCTTTGCGAATTCCAATCTCACGCGTCCGCTCTGCTACCGAGACAAACATGATATTCATGATGCCGATCCCGCCGACAAATAGCGACAGACCGGTGATGAAAATTCCTACTGCGGCAATGGTCCCCCCAAGCCGGTGAAACATTTTCACAAACTGGTCCTGCTGGTTAATGGTAAAATCGTCCGGGGCGCTCGGGGTAAGCCGGCGGACGCGGCGCATTGCGGCGCGTAATTCCTCTTTGGCCTCATCGAGTTGTTCCAATTGCTTGATCTTGACCTGGATTTGGTAATCGGGATCGCGCCAGAAAGCGGCCGTGAACTGGGGCAGCGGAATGATCACTTGGTTATCGAGGCTGAAGAGGCCCAGAAAAGTGCCTTGCTTTTCGAGCACGCCAATGACTTCAAAGGTCTGCCCCCCAATCGTGACCCGGTGGCCTAAGGGCGACTCGCGCTGGAACAGATTCAACGCCACTTCCCAGCCCAATATGCACACTGGCCGCCCACCCGTTGCCTCGCCGGCTGTCATGAAACGCCCCTCCGCTACCCCAACGCTGCTCGTATAGAGATAATCATCGGTGGTGCCGATGATATGGACGCTGTTCGAGTTGCGCCTTCGGTAACGCACGGGCCCATCCGTGTCTGCTGCGGGAGCCACGGCTCGCGCCATGGTGAGGTGCTCGCGCAGAGCGTTGACCTCCAGCAGGGTGATTGGGTGCCGTTTTTGCATCTTCACCCATTCTTCATGCGAATCGACAAACCAACCGAAGCGCTGCACATACAACACATCGGCGCCGATGGTGGAGATGTTTTTAAGAAACGCGCGGTCCAATCCCGTTATCGCGCTGCCCATGAGCGTCACGGTAACGATGCCGATGACAATCCCCAGGGTCGTCAGAATTGACCGCAGTTTATTGCCGCGAATGGCACTCCAGGAGATGCCCACTCCCTCCCTGAATTCGGCCAGGAGGTTCATGGATTTGTTCTCATTCCGGAGGGATGATTGACAATAGCCCAACGCTTCAGCGGTGGGGAGAGGTTTGAGGCCGCGAGTCCCGGAGGGACGGCTGAAAGGAGAACGCAGGCGCCTGTGTTCAGCCGTCCCTCCGGGACTAACGACTGCAACATCCCCTCCCCAACGCTGAAGTGTTGGGCTATTGTCGGATGTCCCTCCGGGACAGCCAGTTCACTGGTTTTGATCATGGCGAACTGAAGCGCAAATCCTAGGTCACATTGCTTTTTAAGGCTCCCGGCGGTGCCACTTCGGCGTTCACCGTCTCCTCCGCCCATTCCGCATCCCGTGTGTCGTCGCTGGCTATCAGTCCGTCGCGAATACGGATGATTCGGCGCGCATGGCGGGCGACGTCCTCTTCATGAGTGACAATGATCAGCGTGTTGCCTCGGCTGGAAAGCTCTTCAAATAGCGACAGGATTTCCATGCCGGTCTTCGTATCGAGGTTGCCGGTCGGTTCGTCGGCCAGCAAAATGGAAGGGCGGTTGACCAGCGCCCGGGCCACGGCGACGCGCTGGCGCTGGCCGCCGGACAGTTCGTTGGGTTTGTGGTGGATACGGTCGCCGAGCCCCACCTGGTTAAGAGCGTCCAACGCCACCTGGCGCCGCTCGTCCGAGGGCACGCCGGCATAAATCAAAGGCAATTCCACATTCCGCAACGCGTCCGAGCGCGGCAGCAGATTGAATGTTTGAAAAATGAATCCAATCTCCTTATTGCGGATTTCAGCCAGATGATTGTCATCCATTTCACTGACTTGCACGCCGTTGAGTTCATAGCGTCCCGAACTGGGTGTGTCCAGGCAGCCAATCAGATTCATCAGAGTCGATTTGCCCGAGCCGGAAGGCCCCATGATGGCCACATACTCACTGCGTTGGATTGCCAGGGATACCTCACGCAATGCGTGGATGGTCTCAGCCCCCATCTGGTAGCAGCGCGAGATTTTTTCCAGCCGGATGAGGGACATAAAAACGCCTTTTACGTCCCTTTGCCAACGTCCTGTTCCTTGTCCTTCTCCCCCGCAGGAGGTCCTATTCTAACGCGTTTATCGTCCTCAAGGTCCCTGCCAATAGCCCGATAGCCGCCTGAGACCACTTCTTGTCCTTCCTTCAACCCGTCCGTTATCTCCCAGTAATTGTCATCAAAAATGCCGATCTTGACTGGCACCATTTTAACGCGGTCCCCATTCCGGACGAACACCACGTCGATTGGTTTAGGGGCTTCTTTGGATTTTTTGGCCGCAGAGTCGCTGTTGGATGCCGCATTGGTGCTGGCGAGGGTATTGGTGCCCCCCGGCGGACAGTTGGTCGCGGGCGGGTCCAGGGCCACTTGATTCGCTTTTTTGTCCTTTTCCTTGGGCAAGCGGGTTGTGACGCTGGCAATTGGAACTGTCAGCACGTTGGTCCGGTAGCGGGTCTCGATTTCAGCCGTCACGGACATCCCGGGGCGGAATTGCTCCTTTTCCTGGATGCGGATGCGCACCTGGAATTTGGTGGCTTCCTGGCTGGTACTGGAGCTGGCACTGCCGGCATCGTTCGAGGAGTTGGCAATCTCAGTCACGATTCCATTGAACTTGCGGTCTTTGAACGCGTCCACCTCGAGGCGCGCCTTTTGGCCCGGCTTGATCAGCACGACATCGTCCTCTCCGAGATCCACCTGGGCCTCCATCTCATTGAGGTCGGCGATCGTCATAATCTCCGTGCCGACGTTTTGGACGGTGCCCAAAACGCGCTCGCCCAATCGTGAGTTGAGCTTGCTAATCGTCCCGCTCAGGGGCGCCAGGATGGTGGTCCGGTCCAGGGCATCCTGCGCACTGGCGACGGTGGCCTTCGAGCTTTCCGCCTGGTCCTTGGCGCTTTCCACCTGCGCGTTGGCTACATCGAAAGCGGCTTTAAAACCGACGAAGTCGGCTTCGGAAATCAGTTTGTGCTCAAATAAATCCTTATTGCGTTTGTAATCGGCTTGAGCCTTCTCGAGGTTGGCTTGGGCCTGGGCCTTGCCTGCCAGAGCGGCCTCGTAGCCCGCCTGGCACTGATGAAGCTGCGCGATGTAATAGTCGGGCCTGATCTTCACGATCAAATCCCCTTTATGAACGAATTGGCCCTCCTTTACCGGCAGGTCGGTGATTTCGCCGCTGACTTCCGGGTTGATTTTAACCTGGAGGACCGGTTGGACTTTGCCATTGGCAACGACTTTCTCGATTAAGTCGCGCCGGGCGACCTTTTCGGTTTGAATCGTAATGATCGCTTCGCGTTTGCGCAAAAAAGCGCCCACGGTCAGGCCCGCCACGACAAGCCCGATTACTGAGAAAATAAGGATTCTCCTGCCCTTTTTTGCTTTGGCCATCTTGCTTATAGATTAAGACACAGCTCGACCCAATTTGTTTCACCGAACTCATGAGCTACAGGGCCATTTGGCCCAAACCAATCCCGATGAGGAGCGATTCCTGCACTAACCAAAACCCAAAAACCAGCCAGGCGGCTCGCAGAAAAGGGACATTGGCCACCTTGGCTAAGCCCAGGGAGAGCACACCGATAAGCCAAAAGGAGAATATATTGGCAGCGCCCATGGCCAGGTGGCTCTTGCGATGCACATCGAAATCTTTCACCGCAAGGGCCAGACTCGGGCTGGCGCCCATTGTTTGGAGATTCACCATCAGCAGCATGCCCACGATCGTTCCCAGCACGACAATCATCATGGACAACCCCGCAATCTCGAGGGTCTTGGGAAAGCCGACCGCGGCCTTGAAAAATAACCGGCCAAACACCCACAAAACAAAACCCCACCACAGCACGCGCAGAAAACTGACCGTGATCGCGCCGAAAGCGCCGGCCACTTTGATTACGGTTGGCGTGCTGAATTTATCGACCATCGCCATAGCCTTATCTGCATCGTCCTGGCTCATCTTGCCGGCCTTGACCTTTTGCTCGAAGACCTGGCTCTGCTGTTCGCGCACCTGCTGAAGAATATTGGGTTGCGAAAACAAAACGAACACCGAAACAGCCCCTACAAGGGCCAGGATCAGCGCCGGCACCAGCCAGTTTGCCGCTGAGCTTCGCGACCCCTTAATGTCCTCGAAGACCTCCCCCGGAATGGCGAATACGTTGAGCAACCGCGCGCCCAAGGACATCGTGGGCGCCTTGGCTTCAGGCGCCAACGTGGGAGTTGGCGGGGGCGTTTGGCCTGTTGGGATGGGAGGTGGACCTTCCATAATAATATTAGCCAGGGTTTAGTATGAACTGACTCGAACAAGACGGAGAGTGCTGTAACCGGTCTGCCATGTCCAGAGCATAACGCGCATGGCACCCACAGTCTGCCCTGATAATGGACACTTCACCGGGTTCTTTTGGTGACCGTGCTTAGAGAATCCCGAGGTAAATTTTGCGCAATGCCCTGTTTTGACAATCGTCAGGGCTCCCTTTGTCCTCGTTGTCGTCCTCGTCCTCGAAACCCCTGGAAATCGACAACGAGGCCGAGGCGGGTGGCGGCAATCTATTCTAAAATGTGGATGGCTTGGCTTTTGCTCCTTTTGCGGCAAAACAGGCTGAAAGCGGTGCACAGCCGAGAATGGACGCGGCCATGCTAGCCGGCGCAGCCCAAAACGCTGTTTATGACTGCCAATACTTTAGTAGGGCTATTTGAAGAAATGATGGACCTCAAAATCCAGCAATACGCGGAGTCTCAGGTCAAACTGGCCCCGGAAGTCGCCCGAATCCTGCAGGACAAACGGGAAACTGATCGGCGGCGGCTGGACCAAATCAAGACCGAGTTGGTGCGGTTTCTCGAAAGCTAAGAAGCTCATAGGCGGGTCTTGAGCCGCCCAAAGCGGCTGATCAGAAGGTGGACGCCCACTGGAGTTCTACGCTTTTCCACGGCGCACCAAAACACGCTCTGATAGGGGGAGCGGGGGGCGCAACCTGAAAGTGCGCACCCCCGCTGGGGCGGCGGCGGCCTGAGCAGCGATTGGAATCCGAGTAGTTATGTCAAAGAGCGGGGCACGTCCGAGGCCGCGCACGGCCTGGAGAGCCAGAAGCGGGGAGGATAACAGGATTATGGCATGGTTTTGAAAGGAGCTGGAAAGCGGAGGGCAAGGCTGCGTGGAATTGGGCTTTCTGGAGTAACAGTTGGAGTCAAAATGTGCGAAGTGTGATTTGGCGTGAGCAGGTGTTAGTAACCGTGATTAGGTGTTAGCAGGCGTTATTGGCGGGGGGTGGCGCCGGATGGGTGATGCGGGGGTGGATTTGCGCTTTTCGCATAGGCCTTCTGCAGCGGGCAGTTCGATTGAAGGAAGTGGAAGTGAGGGGGTTCATTTTTATACGCGAATTGGTGTCTATTGGTGTCTGTTGGTTACTTTTGGTGGCCGGGGCGGCTGGGAGTGATGGGAGGAATGGAGACATGGGATGGGGCGATGGAGTGATGGAGGACGGCGTGATGGAGTGGTGGGAAAGCCAATACTCCAGCAAAACTCCAGCACTCCGGTTTGAGATCATGCCAGTGCCCCGCACGCGGCAGAACTCCGAACCGGGATCAGGTGTTCTGAACCTGTTCCCGAGGCAACAAGGGCCAAATTTCCGACTATTTCGCATTTTCGACATTTCAGTTGTGGCGGCTGTGATCGCACAATCGCTCTATATAGTACGGACCATCAGAAAGGCGATTTTCCC
>DASYZB010000071.1 GCA_035946615.1 Verrucomicrobiia bacterium | reverse complement strand
TTGGGGTGTAATGGCCACCACATTGCTCAAGCCTTTCGGGGGCGCGGCTCCGCCGAAGTAATCGGATCCCCAATTGGCTAAGGTACCCTCCTGTTTTAATACAATTGTTTGTTGCCCGACATCGGCTACAGCCAAGACATTGCCAAGCTGCGGCGGCATCATGGTTTGGCCGGCGGAGTTGTGGCCCCATCCCACCACGGTGCCGTCCTTCTGAAGGGCGAGACTGCACTCGGCGCCGGCAGCAATCGCGATTGCGTTACTCAGCCCAGCCGGCACATCTGGCTGACCATAATTGTCCTTTCCCCAGGCGACCACTGTGCCGTCGCTTTTAAGTGCGAGGCTATGGCCATCAAATCCGCTATAAGGTGGATGGGTATCACCGCCTCCCGCCGCAAGCGCAACAACGTTCGATAAACCGATTGGGACATTGATTTCGCCATGCGCGTTATCGCCCCACCCCACAACTGTGCCGTCGGCTTTCAAGGCCAGGCAATGGTCCCAGCCGGCCGCTATGGCCACAACATTACTGAGCCCAGGCGGGACGTTGGTTTGACCGAAAGTGTTGTCTCCCCAAGCTACGACGGTTCCTTGAGCGGTTACGGCAAGCGAGCTGGACGCTGCAGCGGCTATAGCCACAACGTTTGTCAAACCAGCGGGAACGTTGGTCTGGCCGGCGCCATTTGCACCCCAAGCCACCACCGTTCCGTCCCCGTTAAGGGCCAGACAGTGAACGCCCCCAGCGGCTACTGCCCGCACGTTAAACAGGCCCTCAGGCACATTGGTTTGTCCATACCTGTTGTCGCCCCAGGCAAATACGGAGCCATCGGCCCGCAGGGCCACAGCGTGACCGTCCAACATATCTTTGGAAATAGCCACTGCCACAACGTTGCTGAGCCCAATCGGCATCGCAAAATGGATTTCCATGTACTCTCCCGGCGCTCCGATTAAGGGCAAATCCATCTCGAGTTCTCCCCACGAGAGCAAAGTCCCATCGCTTTGAATACCCAGAGTCTCCTCATTGCCCACTCCGATATTGGTCACGACAGTCCCCGGGGTCGGAGTCATTCGCTGGCCCCAACCCACCAGCCGCCCGCTCTGGGGCGCGGCCTCTGCAACCTGAGAAAGCGACAGTAACCAGCAAACCCCCAAAGCGCACCACCGCCGGCTTGGAACCCGCGCTTGTTTGCAACTGACGCATGCAATTTTACTGGTTTTCATGCGATTCCGTTCATCTGGCAGAGAGGTGCTGCGACCAAACAGGCAAGTGACAAGCAATTTACAGACCAATTCGCCGCTGAGAAGGATGTTGGAGCGTGAGAGCGAGGAGCGTCGGGAGCCTGGCAATCACTCGGAAGCTCCCATGGTCTCACGCTCCGACCGCTCCACGACTCTCATCTGGCGCCGGAGCTCGGCACACTCGCTCCACCGCGCTGCACCCAATTGGGAATCTGGGTGTGCTTCCAGAAATAGGTTGTGAACCCGCGAAGGCGCAAGGCGGAGTGGAATCCCGAACGTATCATTTCATCCCAAGCCGCTTGCGGGGTCCAGTGTTGATAATACATTCGGTAGAGGCCGACTACAAAGACGTTGCGGTCCTCGCCAAGCAGGCAGTGAACGAAAACCGGCTGGAGCGATGGGTCCGCAAGTGTCAAGAGGGCTTGCCTGACTTGTTCGTCGCACGGTTCCAAAGGCGAAGCAAGGATTGGCACATTCCGATACTCTAATCCATAGTGCCGGGCTTTCCTGCTTTCGGGCCAGATATCCCAAGGCATGGTTTGGAGGCTCAGGATGGTCCGGACACCTTGTTGGCGGAGCCTCATGAAGTCCTGTTGCGTCCTGGGTTTCACCCCTTCAAAGAGGCCCGGCGCTCCGGACACCGCGCGGCATCTGGGTCCTGTGGCGCATCCCGTTGCGAGAAGCCCCAAAAGCAAGAGAAGAGCGGCTCTTTTGCATTTCATCCAGCAACCACTCCGGTAAACCCGCTCGCGGAGCAAGAGTTGGTCAAACACGCCTCAAGCTACAGCCTGTTCCAACGGATGCACTCAGGTAAAAACCTCCCGAATGCGCGGAGAGTTCCCAACCAAGGGCTACTGCGCCCGTTCGGTTGTCCTGTGTTTTTGTGGCTGGATTGTATTGAAGGTCTGGATTATAACTCTGCCAAGTACGCGACGATAAACCACTTCACATTATTATGAAAAAACCAAATCCAAGTCTGTTGCTTGTTGCCGCAATCGCCCTCAGCGCAATGTCTGCGCTAGCCCAGGAAAAGCGCGTGAGCCCGCATGAGACGACCAGCGCGGTCATCGATGGCAGCCGGGTCACCATTGTCTATGGCCGGCCTTATACGAAAAACCCCCGCACAGGCGAGGAGCGCAAAATCTGGGGTGGGCTGGTGCCTTATGGAAAGGTTTGGCGGATGGGGGCTGATGAATCGACGCTGCTCATTACACAAAAGCCGCTCATGATCGGCGGCACGCCGATCCCCGCCGGCGCTTACTCGTTGTACGCACTGCCTGAGGAAGACGGCCCAACCAAGCTGATCATTAATAAGCAGATCGGCCAATGGGGCACCCAATACAATCAGAGCCACGATTTGGCCAGGGTCGATATGACCAAGGAAAGCCTCGACACGCCCGTGAATCAATTGACTGTTGAAGTGGCCAAGAACCCATCGGGTGGCGGCGTCATCAAGATGATGTGGGAAAAAACCCAGTTCTCGGTCCCCTTTACCGTGAGCAAATAGCGCCTCCGCCGCAGTTGTGCTAGACTCGCGGGAGATGAACCGCACCATCAAGAGCTTGGGCAAAAGCGGGGATCCCTTCACAATGGTTAGTAAACTGGCAACTAAGTTTCGTCACACGCGTCGCAAAGCAGTTCCCTCTCCTCCTTTGGAGGAGAGGGCTAGGGAGAGGAGGCCCTCTGTCTCGAAACTTCACAGTACTAGCGGGAACCATGGACCCCGTTTCTGGGGGGGCGCTCCGGCCTCGCTCGTTGTTTCGTTATGGCTTAGGCGTTTCGCGGGCTTGTGGGTTTGCGTTGCAACGGTCATAATCGGTTTGCCTGACGCCGGCTTTTCTGAGCCGCCTTCTCCCGAGGCCATTCTGCAGGACCTGCACAAGTTCGAACAGATGGGCAGCGTCCTCTACATCGCAGCGCATCCGGACGATGAGAATACCCAACTCATCGCCTACCTCGCCCGGGGGCGGCTCTATCGGACAGCTTACCTGTCGCTGACTCGGGGCGATGGCGGCCAGAATGTCCTCGGGCCGGAATTCGGCGATGAATTAGGCGTCATCCGGACACAAGAACTGCTTGCAGCCAGGCGCCTGGATGGGGGCCGGCAATTTTTCACACGCGCCGTAGATTTTGGGTTTTCAAAAGATTACCGGGAAACGCTGCGCATTTGGGATAGGCAAGAAGTTCTGTCGGATATCGTGCGGGTGATTCGGACATTTCAACCCGATGTGCTGATCACCCGGTTCTCGACGCACCCGGGCGGCACGCATGGCCATCATACAGCCTCCGCGGTGCTTGCCCTTGAAGCGTTCAAGCTGGCCGGGGACCCAAAGGCGTTTCCAGACCAGCTTCAACAATTGGCGCCATGGCAACCCAAGCGCATTCTATGGAACGGGTTCTTCCGAGGCGCCAGTACAGAGACAAACGGCGTGTTGCGAATCGAGGTTGGGGGAGAGGACCCGGTTCTGCACGAATCTTTTGCCGACATCGCTGGCCGCAGCCGTTCGATGCACAAAACCCAGGGCTTTGGCAACTATTCTGGCCGTGGCGGCGGCGGGATGAGAACCGAATCGTTTCAATTGCTGGCCGGCGAGACCGCCACCCAGGACATCCTCGATGGCGTGGATACAACCTGGAGCCGGGTGCCTGGGGGCGCCGAGATTGGCAGGCTGGCTGAAGAGGTTACCAGCCATTTTGACACCAAGAATCCTGCGGCCAGTGTTCCCGCGCTGCTGACTATTCGCGCACGGGTCGCTGCCCTGCCTCATAACCCGCTCCTGGACGATAAGAGGCATCAACTGGACGGTATTCTGCAGAATTGCCTGGGCTTGTCCGTCGAGACAATCGTCTCGAGGGCCGAAGTTGTCCCTGGGGAGACGATGAAGTTGCGCCACACCATCACCGTCCGCCCGGGGATGTCGGTGCGCTGGGTCGAGACGCGATACCCGGTTAATCATACTCAACTTAAGGCGGGCATCGATTTGAGCTCGGAACCGACCGCCACCCGAGAGACTACGCAGATTCTTTCGACAAACACTCCGTTGAGCCAACCCTACTGGTTGCGCCACGAGCACTCACCTGGCATGTTTCGCGTCGATGACCCCTCGCTCATCGGGCGCCCCGAGAACACGCCGGCCTTCCCAATCGAGCACGTGTTCGAAATCGGCGGCCAGTCACTTGTGGTTGCGGATGAGCCGGTGCAAATCATCACAGATGCCAAGAAAGGCCAATTCCGCCGAAGGCTGGAAGTCATCGCGCCAGTCTCTCTCCAATTCGCTTCGGATGTAAAATTGTTCTCGCCCCGCTCTTCGCGCTCCATCGAGGTCGAGATCACTGCGGCCCGGCCAGACAGCGCCGGGGCACTGAGGCTCGATGCCCCTGGTGGATGGAAGGTCGAACCAGCGACACGCTCATTTCATTTGGCGAACGCCGGCGATCACACGCGCCTCGAGTTCACAGTCGCCGCTCCACCGGAACCGGCAACAGGCCTTATTAGTGCCCTGGCGGACGTGAATGGCGCGACTTGGAGCAGCGAACGGGTGGATATCCGCTACGCGCACATTCCCTGGATACTGCTTCAGCCTCCGGCCCATTTCAAAGCGGTGGGCGTTCAGTTGGCCATCGAGGGGGGGCAGGTTGGTTATGTGCCTGGTGCAGGCGACTCCGTGGCCGAAGGTCTCGAACAGATGGGCTACACCGTGACCCGATTGAACGGCGCGGACTTCACGCCGGAGCGCCTCCGCTCTTTCGATGCCGTCATTTTCGGCGTGCGCGCCTTCAACGTCCGGACCGATTTAAGCCCTGTTATGCCGGCTCTTTTCAAATACATCCAGGACGGCGGCAATGTCATTGTCCAATACAATCGCCCGGAGGGCCTCAAAACAACCCCGATCTCCCCCTACGAGTTGCGCATCTCGGGAGAACGGGTCACCGACGAAGAGGCCCCGGTGACATTCCTGACTCCTGAGCACCCGGCTCTCAATGTCCCCAATAAAATTTCGAGCGCGGATTTTGTCGGATGGGTCCAGGAACGCGGTCTGTATTTTCCCAGCCAGTGGGACGAGCATTTCACACCCATTCTCGCATGCAATGACCCCGGCGAAGCCCCGCTTAAAGGCGGGTTGCTCGTGGCCCATTATGGGCGGGGCTATTTCGTCTATACCGGCCTGGCGTGGTTCAGGCAACTGCCGGCCGGGGTGCCTGGGGCTTACCGGCTTTTTGCCAACCTGGTGTCGCTGGGCAAAACCAATGCGCGCGCCGAGGCCGGAGGCCTCAAGTGAAAGACACCGAGCCAACCGGCTTGCCCGGGCTGCGCTCCTGGCGCGCAGTGTACATTGTGGTGGTGGCGAGCTTCGTTCTCTGGGTGGGGCTGCTCTTCGCATTAAGTGTCATCTTCCAATGAGCCCGCTGGATTTCGCGGTTCTCATTGGAACGATGCTGGGCATTGCCATTTATGGGGTGTGGCGCACCAAGGGCCACCAGAATCTCAGCACCTACCTTAAAGGCGACCCGATGCAGTGGGCCGCAATTGGCATTTCGGTCATGGCCACCCAGGCCAGCGCCATTACCTTCATTTCCACCCCGGGACAGGGCTTCGAAAGCGGGTTGAGCTTTGTTCAAAACTACTTCGGCCTGCCCCTGGCCCTCATTCTGGTTGCCGCGGTGTTCCTGCCGATGTACCGCCGATTGAATGTCTATACAGCTTATGAATTCCTCGGACGCCGTTTTGATGCCAAGGCGCGGTTGCTGGGCGCGGGCCTGTTTCTTCTCCAACGCGGCCTGGCGGCCGGCATCACCATTTACGCCCCCGCCATTATCCTTTCTTCCATGCTGGGCTGGAGGCTGGACCTGACCATTGTCTTGAGCGGGTTGGTTGTAATCGTCTATACGGTCGCCGGCGGGAGCGATGCGGTCACCCTGACTCAGAAATACCAGATGGCAGTCATCTTTGGTGGAATGGCGCTGGCATTTATCATCCTGTTGACGAAGCTCCCCGCCAACCTCACTGACGCCCTCACCGTCGCCGGCGGTTTCAAACGATTGGGCGCCGTGGACTTTTCCCTCGATGTCCACCGCCGTTATACGTTCTGGTCCGGGTTGCTGGGCGGCCTGTTCCTGTCCTTGGCTTATTTCGGCACGGACCAATCGCAGGTCCAGCGCTACCTTTCGGGCGCATCGCTGCGCGAGAGCCGCTTGGGGCTCATGTTTAATGCCGTTTGCAAAATCCCAATGCAATTCTTCATCCTGCTCTTGGGCGCCCTGCTCTTTGTCTTCTACCAATTCGAGCAGCCGCCCGTATTCTTTAATGAGCCGGCGTGGGCGATTGCTGCTCAAGGTCCTGCGGGTGGGCGGTTGCGCGAATTGGAAAAGAAATTCGCCGCCATTCATGATCAAAAGGAGCAATTGATACGCGCCTGGCTCGATGCCAAACATGCCGGCAACCACAAAGCCGAAGCCGAGGCCCGAACCCAGGCCTGGAACGCGCTCCAGCGCAGCGAGGCCCTCCGTGCCGAGGCCAAAACAGCCCTCCAGGCGGCCGTGCCCGGCTCGAAAGCCAACGACGCCGATTACGTTTTCATTACTTTTATCCTCCACTACCTGCCTCACGGGGTTATTGGGCTGCTCGTGGCGGCCTTTTTTGCTGCCGCCCTTTCCTCCAAGGCCGCTGAACTCAATGCGCTCGGCTCTACTACCACAGTCGATTTCTACCGGCACATCGTCAAACGCCAGGCCACTGACGCCCATTACGTCGCCGCCTCCAAATGGTTCACTTTCTTGTGGGGCATCGTCGCGCTGGCTTTTGCCCTGTTTGCGAACCTGGTCGAGAATCTCATCCAGGCAGTCAACATCGTGGGCTCCATTTTTTATGGCGTGCTGCTGGCGCTGTTCCTGGTGGCCTTCTTTTTCCGCAGGGTAGGCGGGACAGCGGTTTTTTGGGCGGCTTTGGCGGCCCAAACGTTGGTGCTGGCGCTTTATTTTTCGCTCACGATTAGTTATCTGTGGTACAACTTTATCGGGTGCGCGGCCTGCGTGGTGTTGAGCATCGTCCTGCAGGCCGCGATAGGCTCGAGCCCGCAGCCGGCGCCGGCCCTTCCCGGCACGGCCACCGTCTCGCGCGAACCCGAAGGGTAAGCCCATGGCTTCGGCTCCTGTCATCTGTTTCGGCCAGCAACCGTGCGGATTCTTCCCACGGCGATTCTTAGTCGCCAAAGTCCGCACCGCCCGCCGCGTGCAGGAGGAAATCGGCGGCGAAATCGTCTTTTTCTGCCATGACAGCGATCATGACCCGCGCGAGACCCGGACTATCCTGCGCCACCGTAAAACTGGCATGCCGGCCCAGCTCAATTTCAGCTTCGAGAACCGCCTTCAGCGCAAGTTCTCCCCCCTTTACCTCAAGCGCATCCCGGGCGATTGGCATTCAAAAACCGTGCTGCAATTGCCCAACTACATCGAGCATCCGTCCATCAAGCTGTTTGAAAACACGTCTGCCAAAAGTGTCGCCGATTTTTGCCTGGAAATGTATCGCAAGCTGAACTTGCTGGAGGGCCTGCGCGTCGTGCGTTCGAGCGACCCCGCTGTGCGCCGAGCCGCCTGCGAGGTGCCGGAGTTCTTTGTGGACGTGCCCCACGACGGCGAGGTCGTGCGCGCCCGCTTGCAGGACAACGCCTTCAAACTGCACGAGGGAGGCGGTGTGTTTATCACCCTGCCCCTGGCGCCGTTTACCCGCGAGCAGATCAGCCCCACACGCGATACCCGCCTGCGCTGGATGCAATCGGTGGTGCATTGCACTCATTATATCGCCGGAGCAAGCGAGCAGGATTATTTGCAGAGAGAAGAGGCGCCCGAAATTACTTTCATCAACCGTGACCCCATTGAGCTTTCCGATGAAGCCTACACTAAACCGCTCGCCTGAACGCGCACCGCTCCTGGCCTTCGGCGCCCATCCCGATGACATCGAATTCGGTTGCGGCGCTGTCATCGCAAAGGAAACCCGCGCCGCGCGTCCGGCTCATTTCGTGGTCTGCTCGCGAGGCGAATCGGGCACAAGCGGGACCGCGAAAGGCCGCACCGCTGAAGCGAAGCGGTCTGCGGCGCTGCTCGGGGCCTCGCTGGAATTTGTCGAACTGGATGGAGACGCGCATCTGGAGCCTTCCGTCGCGCACGCAATCCGATTGGCCGGAATCATTCGGCGCACCCGCCCGTCGATAGTGCTGGCGCCCAGCCTGGTCGAAAATCAACACCCCGATCATTATCGCCTGGGCCGGCTGGTGCGCGATGCCGTCCGCCTGGCCCGCTACGGCGGCCTTAGCGAACTGCGCGGCGCCAGCCCGCATCCGGTTGGCCAAATCCTCTTTTATGCCGTCACGCCTCAAGCCGAGCCATTGGACCTCGCGCGCGTGCTCATCGATATTTCGGAACCGGAGATCATTGAGGCCTGGACTTCAGCCATGTCAGCTCACCTTTCTCAAGCCGCTACCCGGAATTATGTCGAACTGCAAGTTACCCGGGCGCGTTTGAACGGTCTGCGCGCCGGGGTGAGCCATGCAATAGCCCTTTTTCCCAATGACCCGCTTGTATTGGATTCCATTGCGCAATTGGGTCTCGGCGCCCGGCGTTTTTAACCGTTTTCGCAAGATGCAACCCCCCTCCCTCTCGAAACCATGAAACCTTGGGGAACGCCAAATCCTTGGCCCGAGGCCGAAGGCCTCGCTTATACCAGCACAGGGCAACGCCCTGGGAACAGGCGCGGTGGCGAGTGGTTGCAGGCCAACGGCCTGCCTCATGGCACGCTATGAGAATCGGCATCACCTGTTATCCGTCAGTTGGCGGGAGCGGCATCCTTGCCTCGGCCCTGGGAGAAGATTTGGCGCGGCGTGGCCATGAAGTCCACTTTATCAGTTACGAACGCCCGTTCCGTCTGCCGCTCCATGCGCCTCGAATCTATTTCCACCCGGTCGGAATCAACCGCTACGGTTTATTCAAATACCCGGATTACACACTGCCGCTCTCGGTCAAGATGGCCGAGGTCAGCCGCGACCACGGGCTGGATGTCCTGCATGTCCACTATGCTGTGCCGCATGCGACGGCTGCCATCCTGGCCCGCGCGATGCTCCCGCCCGAGCAGCAACCGCGCCTGGTCACCACCCTGCACGGCACTGATAGCACTCTGCTGGGGGGCGACCCGGGTTACGGCCCCGCCATCCGCCACGCCCTGAACTGTTCCGACGCCATTACCACCGTCTCGAGCTGGCTCGAACAGGAGACCCGGCGCTTGCTCGGCGTTGATGGGAAAATTGACGTGATTCATAACTTCTTCGAGCCGCGCCCGCCGCGCCGTTCAGCAAAACAGGTCCGGGAAGAACTGGAGTTGGGAGACCGCGTGTTGGTGCTCCACTCATCCAACCTGCGTCCGCTCAAACGCATCGATTTGCTGCTGGAAACCGCCAGCCGGATTCGACCCGCAAACAGCTTCAAGCTGGTCATCCTGGCGGGGGAAAGCTTTGCGCCCTTCGCGGCGGACGTGCGGATGCTGGGGTTGGAAGACCGTGTCCTGGTCATCGAGAAAGTAGCCTGCATTGAAGATTACCTTCAGGCAGCGGATTTGGCGTTATACACCTCGGAATCCGAAAGCTTCTGCCTGGGCATTCTCGAGGCGATGTGCTTTGCCTGCCCCAGCGTGGCGACTGCTGTCGGCGGAATTCCTGAGGTGGTCGAAGACGGCGTGAATGGGCTGCTGACTCCGTTCGGGGATGCCGAGGCGCTGACGCAGGCAGTCCAGGACCTCATCCAGGACCCCGAGCGCCGAATCATTCTCGGTCAGGCGGCGCAAAAGCGCGCACGGGAAGTCTTTTCGGCAGACGCCATTGTCCCGCGTTACGAAGCTTTGTACAGGCGGGTTTGTGCGAAGGATTGACTCCCATGGCTTTGCGCGGGTGGGGAAAGAAAGTTTGTGCGCGCAGGGAGGCGAAAACAAAGTGTAACATGTTTACATCAACGATAAAGTCCGGAGATGTTGGGGTTTTTGTTACGCTTTGAAAGTGTAACATGGGGGTTCACTGTGTAACATATCAGATTTTCTTCGAGGACAGTCCGAGTCGCAGCCTCTTAATGATGCGTTGCCGCAGTTCTCGGGGGCAAGCACCTGGACGTGTGGCACCCACGAGAGCACCCAGCGGGCTAGTTCCTTGCGGCTCAATGTCTCCAGCCGCAACTCGAGGCTTCCGTCGCGCCGCTCACGCATCTGCTGGCTGGGGTGCAATACCCGCTCACGAATGTACGTGTCGACCTGGCTGGTAAAGAGCAGCCGCACTTTCCATGGGCGCTGGGCCTGCCTGATTGGCAACCCTTTTCACCACAGAGATACAGAGGCACAGCGGGGCAGAGCCTGGCGGCAGGTGGAATTGTCAATGATGTGGCAGGTGATCGTTATTCCAGCGCCGCATAACATTAGGATTTTTGACATCGAACAGTTGATTGCCTCTCAGTCCCTCCACGTGGCCGTCGCAGAAGCCAACGTTATACAGTCCACTATGCCTTTGTTTGGTTGCCTCCACCATCGGATCTGTGGGGACGCCGTACATAATCTGGCTGTATCTTCCGAGAATAAAACCCACTGCCATCCCACAGGAAGTTGAAAAAAATGGTTGGAAATTTTGGTAAAA
>DASYZB010000070.1 GCA_035946615.1 Verrucomicrobiia bacterium | reverse complement strand
GGGGACTGCCGGGAAGTGGAAGGGGTCAGGCCTTTGGGTCAGTTCTCGTATCCCCGGGGTCGGACCTTGGGTCGGCCCTTAGAAATGTCCCCGGTTTAGGTAACTCCTTCGACGCCCCTCGACCGCCTGACGAAAATGGTGGACGCGGTGGGCACCACGATGTATTCTTATGACGCTGCGGGCTAGGTCCTCAGCGAGGATGGCCCATGGAGCGATGATACGGTGAGCTTTACGTACCAGAACCGCTTGCGAACAGGCTTGAGCCTCCTGGCGCCAGACGCCTCGCCCTGGACCGAGAGTTTTGCCTACGATTCAGCCAGGCGGCTCACAAACGCCGCCTCACCCGCCGGTTCCTTCGGCTACACTTATAACCTCACCCGGCACGAGCAAGTCGCCAAACTGGCCCTGCCAAGCGGGGCCTACATCCTGAACACCTACGACACCCTCGCCCGCCTGCTCTCGACCACACTCAAGAACAGCGGCAACACCGCCCTCAACTCCCACAAATACGGCTACAACACGGCCTCTGAGCGCACGGCGCTGACCAATTTCTCGGGCGATTATTGGCTCTACGCGTATGACAGGATCGGCCAGTTGCAAACGGCCAAGGGGAGTGAAGCCACCGGTAGCGCACGCCTCCAGGAGCAGCTTGGGTATACGTCCGACTTGGCACATAACCTCAATTACCGCACCAACAACGCCCTCTTGCAGACCTTCAACGTCAATTCGCTGAACGAACTGACCATCCTCGACCGCAGCGGCACCTTCACCGTTGCGGGCACAACCACCAGCCCCGCCACAGACGTTACGGTGAACGGTTCGGCCGCCAGCCTTTATGGCGACGACACCTTTGCCGAGGCCGGCTTTACGCTTGCCAACGGCAACAATACCTTCACCGCCATTGCCCAGGACAGCTACGGACGCTCAGACACCTACAGCACCACCTGCTACCTGCCGGCCACCAATTCATACTCTTACGACCTGAACGGGAACCTGACCAGCGACGGGAACCGATACTTTGGCTATGATGACGAGAATCAGTTGGTGAGCGTTTGGGTCACCAATGCCTGGCGCGGTGATTTTGTGTATGATGGCAAGATGCGCCGCCGGATTCGGCGGGAATACACCTGGTCCTCGGGCGCATGGGTCCAAACCAACGAGGTCCATTACGTTTACGACGGCAACCTGGCAATTGAGGAGCGGGACGCGAACAACCTGCCGCTGGTTTCATACACGCGAGGACGAGATTTGAGTGGGACATTTCAAAGGGCAGGCGGGATTGGAGGGCTCCTGGCCCGGACCGACCTTCATCTGCTGATCATTCGGGCCCCCGGCGCCTCAGCATATTACCACGCCGATGGCAATGGCAACATTACCGCCCTGATCAACGCCAACCAGGCGATCGTCGCCAGGTATCTCTATGATCCATATGGGAACATTCTGAGCCAAAGCGGCCCATTGGCTAATGCCAATCTCTATCGCTTTTCGAGCAAGGAGGCCCACGCCAACTCGGGCATGGTTTATTACCTATATCGGTTTTACGACCCGAATCTACAGAGGTGGCTAAATAGAGACCCGATGGGCGAAAGGGGGTTTGAGATTCTCCGGAGGCACAGGGCTTTCAAGAGGCACCATCTCATTCGGAGATTTGCTGAGGTTTCTCAGGGGCCTAACCTTTACGGGTTCGTGGGCAACAATGCAATGGGCAGGTCCGACCCGCTGGGGTTAAGTTACGACTCCGAAGAGTGTGCAGGCCTCCTTAACGAGATTGACTTTATGTATTCGCTTCTGGGGCGGACTGGCATCGACCGGAACTCGGTTCAGCAGCAGATAAATGATTTGGAGGATGAGTATGACGATAACTGTGGGGACGACGACGACGGGGACAAACAGCCCCAGCCAGTGCCTGTTCCTGCACCGAGCGAGTGTAAAAAGAAGGTAGTTCAGGCGGCGACGTGGGCGACAATCGGCACCGTAGTCTATTGGATTATCAGTGAGGGGTCTCGTCTCTTTCCACCGCGCAACTTGGTTCCAATCCCCTGAGCCATCGCAGTAATTCCCTGATATGGCCGAAGCACCGGACAGTGGACTCGCTCGGCGACTCGTAACCCTTTTCGACCAGAGGTGCACGGTTGAATTTGCACAGATAGCCCAAACAGTTACCTATGACAGCGCCGTTCGGGACAGCATACAGAGCGGGTTGCTGGAGATAGCAAAAGCTGAGAAATCGTTTGAGGACATTCGGACGAGAGCTTCGGCGATCAAAGTAATCGAGCTGCTCGGGTTTTCAAACTCCGCGGATGTTCGCCGCGAGCTGTTCCGACTGTTCACCACCATCTTTAGCAGGGAGAAGTTGACTGAGTTGGCCGCCTTCGAAGCGCTTCCTAAAACGAGGCGGTGCGGAGCGCAATGCTCGGAGATGAGGTTGCTTCGGAGTCTTCTTCGGGGTCTGCTCCACGTGAGGGAGGAGCCGGGGCTTACTGCTGGCCGGTTGGTCGTTGAGGCTTTTGACGGCACCGAATTCGCCAGGAAGGTAGCGACCTTGCTCGGCCAGCCCTCGATGCAGTAGTCGGGAGTTATTCGGTTTATCCCTTGGTGACGGGCGTGATGGCGATGGAGGCCACGAAAGGCAGGTGGCGGTCAACTTCGGCGAAGCGTTGGGGCAGGACGCGGACTGCGGCCAGGCCGTTTTCCTGGAGCTTGTCGGCCAAGTGAGAGAGCCGCCAGCCGAGCACCACCACGTCAGCGGTGGAGAAGGCGAGCGCGAGTTTTTGCGGTGGTTCGTTCTTGTCGTCGCCGGCGTCCGGGTTTGGCTCCAGAGTGTATTCGATCAACTGGCTCAAATAAAGGCAGTGGGGTCGCATCTCAACAATTGACATGTGTCAGTGGTCTTTTTCAATGGCGCAATGGTCACCAACACGTACGATTATCTCAACCGCCTCCTCTCCCGCGGTTATCCCGACGGCGGCGTCGAGCATT
>DASYZB010000069.1 GCA_035946615.1 Verrucomicrobiia bacterium | reverse complement strand
GCCGTAGCCCAGGGCGAGTGATTCAGTCGCAGCCCAAAGGCGGCGCGCCCGCTCGTTCAGAACCGGCGCGACAACCGCGTATTTCGAAATGATCACCGCTTCCAACTCGTCATCTCGCCTCATGCACACATAGATACATATTACTCAGTTAAGTTGGCAATATAATTATGGTGCGAGTCCTAAGTCAGCCGCATTGGCATCACGACATAGAGGAACGGTCCATTGATCTTGAGCACGCCGGGGCTGAGTTCGTCGATTAATTCGATAAAAACCTCATCATTCGCCAAGGCATTAAGCGGGTCGATCATGTATTTGGGATTAAAGGCAATTGCCATTTCAGGTCCCTTGTAATTGACAGCCAGGGATTCCTTTGCTTCCCCCACTTCAGGCGAATTGGCCGTGATTTCGAGCCGGTTCTTTCCAAAGCTCAACTTGACTGAGTTGGATTTCTCACTCGTCATGATTTCGGCCCTGCGCAAGGCGTGCAAAAACTCTTCACGCACCAATGGGATGCGTTCTTTGGTTTCCGCAGGAATGACTTGCCGAAAATTCGGATAATTCCCTTCGATGAGCTTTGTAACAATCAATACGGAGGAGCCTTTTTCATCCTTCAGATTGAAAGAGGCCTGGTTCTCAGCAAAACGGATTTCGACCTCGCCGCTCTCTTGGAGCAGGCGATTGAGTTCATTAACGGTTTTGGAGGGCACAATAAAATCGCCCTGGCTCTTCTCGGACACATCCACTTCCTCATCGACAAGGGCCAGGCGTCGGCCATCCGTGGCCACCATTGTCATTTTGTGGTCTTTGAGGCTGATAAAGATGCCGTTGAGCACATAACGCGACTCGTCGGTCGAGATAGCAAAGGAGGTCTTCTTCATCATGTTTTTAACCGTCTCCTGGGAGAGGGCTACCTTTTTATCTTCTCTGAAGACCTGCAACGGAGGGAATTCGTCGGCGCTTAAGCCATTAATCTTATAAAAGGAAGGGCCCGAGCGGATGCTGCAGACATTTTTATCATCCACTTCAATATCGATTTCTGAATTGCCCAATTCACGGACAATACTAAAAAATCTTTTAACCGGAACGGTTGTTGCGCCAGGGGTCTTCACCTTGGCCTCAACGGCACAGACGATAGTGACGTCGAGGTCTGTGGCAGTCAATTCAAGCCGCTCGCCTTCCGCGCGCAACAGGACATTGGAAAGGATTGGCAGAGTTGTGCGTGTGCTGACCACGTTCTGCACGGCTTGCAGCCCATTGATGATTTGCTCCTTCGATATGGTCAGATTCATTGGATAATATGTTTCTTTTTGTACCTGATTCTTATCCGTATTAAGGGGTGTGAATAAGGCAAACAACGTTCCATGTCAAGGGTGGCGCAACGACTTACGTCAGCGCTGAAAACCATGCGTGAACGGGACCGGTTGTGAAGCAAGCAGGCAATGTGCCTCTTATTCACGCTGTTCACAATTCATTTACAGCCCATCTGGCGGTTATCCAACATGTTGTGCGCGGGAGATCACCTCGGGCAGTATATCTTCGGCGTATGCAATTTCTTCCGCCGTTGTTCCTCTTCCAAGAGAAAAGCGCACCAGAGAATTTGCCAGGGCCGGCTCGAACCCTAACGCAGCGATGACGTGAGAGGGTTCCAATGAACCCGCTGAACAGGCTGAGCCACTTGACGCGCAGATATTTTCCATATCCAGCCCAGCCAGTAAGGCGATGCTGTCTGAGCCCTTCACAAGGAACGCCACAGTGTTTGAAAGGCAATCATGGGACGAACCTGCCAGTTGCGCTCCCGGAATTCGCTGAATCAATTCGCGCAATCGGTTTGACAAAGGTTCAAGCTGTGTTCGGTTGAAAACGGGTGTTCTAACAAAAAGCTCCAAGGCTTCGACGAACCCAACGATTCCGGCCAGATTCTCGGTTCCTGCCCGGCGTTCATTTTCATGGCTGCCTCCAAAGACGATGGGTTCAAGGCGCAGTGGGGACCGAATGAATAAAGCCCCGGCGCCTTTTGGACCATGAAATTTATGCCCGCAGATGGAGACCAGGTCTGCGTTGAATTGATGGATGCTCTGGAACGGTTCTTTACCAAACCATTGCACCGCGTCCGTATGAAAAATGACACCGTATTGTCTGCAAACCACGCCCAAGTCACTAACGGGTTGAATAGTGCCGATCTCGTTATTGGCCGGCATGATGGAGACCAGGATTGTGTCCGGGCGAATGGCGGCCTGGAGCGATTCAACCGAGACCCTGCCCTGCCGGTTAACCGGAAGACAGGTGACATCGAAACCCTCTTTTCGCGCGAGGTACTCGCAGCAGTGAAGGACCGCGTGATGTTCCACGGCCGACGTAATGATATGGCGTCCCTTTGGCTTGAGAAGGCGAGTTGCGCCAAAAACCGCCAGATTGGCGCTTTCAGTTCCACCGCTAGTAAACACCACCTCGCTTGGTTTGCAGCCTAACACCACAGCGGCTCGTTCCCGGGCCTCATCCAATTGGGCCCGCGCCTGCCGTCCGATTTGGTGGATGCTGGAAGGATTGCCCCAAATCTCGGTCAAGAAGGGGAGCATGGCCTGGCGCACCTTGGGGTCCAGGGGGGTGGTGGCATTATAATCAAAATAAACTGGCCGCATTCCGCTCATATCTTAAGCTGCCGGCATGTGTGCGCCAGCCGAGTTATTTGATCTGAACCAAACCGAGCACGCCGCCCTGTTCGCTGGGTGCGAGTATGCTTGGGATGCCTTGGAGAGGATTCGGGGCTATCTCTCGGCTAATCTTCGCCCCGGGTTGCACAATCGTTGTAAGGGTGTGGCCTATGTGGGCGAGCATGTGTTTATCGGCGAGGGCACGGTTGTCGAGGACGGCGTCATGATCAAGGGGCCGGCTATTATTGGGAGAAATTGTGAGGTTCGCCATAATGCCTACATCCGCGAGCAAGTGATTATCGGCGACAATTGCATCATTGGTAATTCGTCCGAACTCAAAAACTCCGTGCTCTTCAACCAGGCAGTTGCCCCGCATTTCAATTATATCGGGGATTCTATTCTCGGCTGCAAGACACATCTGGGCGCCGGGGTGAAGATTTCGAATTTAAAACTGGTCCCGGGTAATATTTTCGTTGAAATCAACGGGAAACGGTTGGATACGGGCTTGAGGAAATTTGGGGCGCTCATCGGAGACAAAGCGGAAATTGGCTGCAACGCCGTGCTAAACCCCGGGTCGATTATCGGGCGGGGCTCGGTCATCTATCCCAATACGAATTGGCGCGGGGTGTTGGCGGCTAATTGCATCGTCAAAAACCAGGTTTCCCAGAAGATTACAGCTAGAGAATAAGTTGGCCGGTCGCTTCTGCTCCGGGTAAATTCCGGGGCCGTACCGTTGAGGACCAGTCTCATCACATGATCAGCGCCATTGAATTCCAACCCACCGGGTCCGATCTCGAGATGGTCCAGCAGGTCTCGCAGCTCTTCTCGCCCTCGGGGGTTCTGTCGCGTTCGAGCAACTTCGAGTTCCGTCCGCAGCAACAACAGATGGCGGTGGCAATTGCGCGAGCTTTGGAAGGCCGCCAGCACCTGGCAGTGGAAGCGGGGACCGGGGTCGGCAAGAGCCTGGCGTATCTGGCGCCGGCCATCCTCTTTGCGCTCAAGCAGAAGAAGAAAGCCATTGTCTCGACGCACACGATTAACTTGCAAGAGCAGCTTACCCTGAAGGACCTGCCGACGCTTGAACAGGCTCTGCGCCCCGCGCAGTTCACCTTCACCATGCTCAAGGGGCGCGCCAATTACCTCTGCACCCGCCGCCTCCAGAAGGCCATGCAACAATCCGACCACCTGTTCACCTCGTCCGAGGGTGAGGAGTTGCGGCGCATCTATGAATGGTCAAAAAAAACAAAAGACGGGAGCCTGTCCGATTTCGACATCGAGCCTGACGCAAAGGTGTGGAACCAGGTTTGCTCCGAGCGCGGTTTATGCTCGCCGAAAATGTGCGGACACCAATCGGAATTTGCGCGGGAGCACGAGGTCTGCTTTTTCCAGCGCGCCCGTCAGCGCATTCTCTCTTCGGACGTGCTGGTGCTGAACCACACGCTTTTCTTCACGCTGCTGGGCGCGCTCGATGAGGAGGTGGAAGGCGGCATCCTTTTTCGGAACGATTTTGTCATTTTTGACGAGGCGCACACGATGGAGAGTGTCGCCTCGAAACACATTGGCTTGAGTGTTTCGAGCGGGCAAATGCGCTACGCGCTGCAGCGGCTTTGGAATCCAAGGACCGAGAAGGGCCCGCTGGCAACTTTACGCGACGGTGGGGCGGTGCGCCTGGTTGCCGGATTGCTCAAGGAAGCGGATGTCTTTTTCGCAAATGTCGAAGCGGCTTGCGAGCAGTTGCAGGAGGCGGCCAGGAAATCCACTTACGGTGGTGGGGAAGAGGCCCTCGCGCGGCGGCGCGAGTGGACCGAACTGCGCATCCGCAAGCCGGAGTTGGTGCAGGACAACGTCACTCTTTCCATTCAGCGGTTGCGGGAGGCGGTGAGCGAGCAGATCAAGCTCAGCGCAGACAAAGACACGGGGCTGGAACTGGTGGAGTGCAACCGGCGCCTGGCCGAGCTGCGCGATGAATTGGTCCTTTTCCTGAACCAGGGGGCCGAGGACCACGTTTACTGGGTCGAACGCGGCGGCAAGGCCCAGCGCAGCATCTCCTTGAACGCAGCCCCCATTGACGTAGCGGCATTCCTGCGCCGGCGTTTATTTGGCAGCGATACCTCGGTCATCATGACCAGCGCCACCCTGGCCACCAAAGCAGGGGCGGCCCCAGCCTTCCCGGCCCCTAACGAAGCGGTTGCGGAGAACTCGACGAACCGCTCGGCCAAAAAAGGACCGCAGCAGGCCGTCGCGAGCAAGGGAGGCGCTGCCATGAACGCGCCTGCCCTAGTGTACTTTGCCCGCCGGGTTGGGGCTGAAGCGGCCGAGCGACTGCAAGTCGGCACTCCATTCGATTATGAGCGGCAGATGAAGCTGTTTCTCGTGCGTAAGATGCCGGACCCGCGAGCGGAGGATTATCGATCGGCGCTCCTCCATTGGGTCGAGCATTTCGTGCGGCTCACGCACGGGAAGGCCTTTGTACTGTTTACCAATTTCAAGCTGATGCTGGAATTGGCCGAGCGAATGCAGCCCTTTTTCGACAAGCTGGGCCTGACCTGCCTGGTCCAGGGCACTGGCATGCCCCGCTCCCTGATGCTCGAGAAGTTTAAGGACGACATCCATTCGGTCTTGTTCGGCACGGACAGTTTTTGGCAGGGAGTGGATGTGCCTGGCGAAGCCCTGTCGAACGTTATCATCACACGGCTCCCCTTCGCGGTGCCCGACCATCCACTCATCGAGGCCCGCATCGAAGCTATCGAGGCGCGCGGGGGCGATTCCTTTCGTGAATTCTCTTTGCCCGAGGCCATCCTGAAATTCCGCCAGGGCGTCGGGCGCTTAATCCGCACCAAAAATGATACCGGGATAATTGTGATTCTGGACAACCGGATACTGGCCAAACAGTATGGCCGCGCCTTTCTCGATGCGCTGCCCAAATGCCCTGTCGAGGTGGTGTGAGCGAAAGCACCCGGATGGAAAATAGATGCGTTACCACACCTCGATAGGTCCTTTGGGAACCGGGATATGGGCGCCTTCCGGAGCCTGGGGTTCAACCATGAATGACGCAACCACCGGGGCAGGACGGAACCGAGGTTTGAGTTCGCCATTTTCATCCAGGAACTGGGCGCGCCAGCGGCGGTATTCATCTAGGATTTGGTGAAACTCATCGCGAGTGGAGACCAGCACGACGCGCTTGTTGAACTCGTTTACCGGCCCGAATCGCCTGGAATACAAGGGGGCAACCTTGCGGAACATCCGGCACCCCAGCGCCTCGCCAAATACCTCGACCATCCGGTCCAGGTGCCGGCACATTACCCGCAATCTCTCTTCAAACGGAGGTTCCGGCAGCACCTGGCCAGTTTGCAGGTAATGCAGTGTATGCCTGAAAATCCACGGATTGTAAAAGGCCCCGCGCCCGATGCTGACGCCGGCGCAGCCGGTCTCCTGGAGCATCCGCCTGGCGGCCTCGGGCGTGGTCACATCGCCGTTCCCAACCACGGGGATACTTTGAACCGCCTCGACGACTGAACGGATTCCGGCCAGATTCACCCTGCCCCCAAAGCCCTGCGCCCGGGTGCGGCCATGGACGAAAATGGCTGCCACGCCAACGTCCTCGAGAGCGCGAGCCAGGCCTGGGGCGGTCAGGTTTTCCTCATCCCAGCCCAGGCGCATCTTGGCTGTGACGGGAATTTTTACGGCCGAGACCATGCCGCCCACCAGGGCGGCCGTTTTGGAAAGCTCCGTCATCATGGCCGAGCCGCCTCCGACTCGGCAGACCTTTCTGACCGGGCAACCCATGTTAATATCGATGGCGGCTACCCCGCGGGATTCCAGCTCGATGGCCGCCTGGCGCATCTCCTCAGGCGCCGACCCGAACAACTGCACCGCCAGCGGCTGGTCGGCAGGAGCGGTTTCGATTAATTTCAGCGCCTTTTCTCTCTTTTCGAGCAGGGAACGTGCATTGACCAGGTCCGTGGTCGCCAGCCCCAGCCCGCCCACCTCGCGGAGCGTGAGGCGGAAGGGCAGATTCGTGTAGCCCGCCAAAGGCGAGAGGCACAAGTTGGAGTCTAATGTGAGCGGTCCCAGACGCATCCCGGCTATTATAGACGAACTGGGCTGGATTCAAAACACGTTCTAAAGGTTTGCACTGCGGAGGCGGTGTCGTAATACTCGCGCAAAGAACTTGAGCGGACTCGCTGGTGTTCATGACTGATTGGAATATCCAAACACGCGCCCACGCCTGTGAAGCGTGCGGGAAGGCCTTTGCGGATAAAGAAGAGTACCACACGCTGTTGTTTGATCAAAAAGCCGATTTTCAGCGCATCGACATCTGCCGCGGCTGCTGGCAGAAGCAATACAGCGAGGGCGGGCGCGAGCGCAAAGGGTTCGTTTCCTATTGGCAGGGGGTCTATGAGGCCCCGCCCCCGGTTCCCGAGCCGATCCGGAAGGAGACCGCCGAGACATTGCTGCGCAAGCTCATCGAGCAAAATGACCCTCAATATATCCCCGCAGGGTATATTCTTGCCGTGATGCTGGAGCGCAAACGCATCCTAAAGGTGAAGGAGCAGGTTGTTCGCGACGGGCAGCGTATTTTCATTTACGAACAGCCTAAAACCGGCGACCTCTTCACCATCCGCGATCCCAATCTGCAGCTTAACCAGCTTGAAGCGGTCCAGCACGATGTCGCTGCCCTGCTCGAACAGGGTTTGGGCCCGGCTCAACCACAGCCGTCCCAGCAGCCGGTTGGACAGGCGGCTGCACCCAACGCGGTGGAAGAGACCGCCGAAGAGGGGCCGGTAACCGGAGGGGAAACAAACCGCGAACGTACGCCCTCATGAAAGGGACCGGATGATTATTGCTTTGGCGCCGTGAACGAGCACCAGGAGCTTCAAAGCCAACTCGGATACCAGTTTCGCGACCCCAGCCTGCTGCGGCTCGCGTTGACACATCCCTCTGTTGCCCATGAGCAGAGTTTGCCCTTGCAGACCAACCAGCGCCTCGAGTTTCTTGGTGACGCGGTGCTCCAGCTTGCGCTCACCCGCGAGCTTTATGAGAAATTCACTACCTTTGGCGAAGGCCCCTTAACCAAGGCGCGAGCCAAGCTGGTCAACCGCCGCAGCCTGGCTGAAAAGGCACGGCAACTGGGCCTGGGCCGCCATTTAATCGTCAGCCGGGGCGAGGAGCTGTCCGGCGGACGGGAGCGGCCCTCGGCATTGGCTGATACCTTCGAAGCGTTGCTGGGGGCCATTTTCCTCGATGGCGGTTTTGATGCCGCCCGTGAGTTCATTCTGCGCCAGTTTTCCGGGGCCTATGACGAACTGGAGGTCATCCCGACACTGGAGAACCCCAAAGGCGAACTGCAGGAGCTGCTGCAATCGTTCTCTTCGGAAGCCCCGCGTTACCGCGTGAGTTCGGTGACCGGTCCCGATCATGACCGGGTATTCGAGTGCACGGTCCATCATGATGGCGTCGAGTTGGCGCATGGACAGGGGAAGAGCAAGAAAGCTGCTGAAAGCGAAGCGGCGCTGGCAGCCCTGGCCAAGCTTCGGGCCAATGACAAGGCCAGTTCCAAACCTTTGTAGGAGAGGACGTAAGGAGTCTCTGATCAAGATTACCTGCCGACGGCCTTTGCTTCACCTGGAAGCTGCTAATCAGAGCTCCTTACGTCGTCTCCTACACTCGGGAGTGCCGGCTCATTGCTTCGACTTTGTCATTAGCGCCGGTAACGTCCCCCTCGGAGGGAGTAAGAGCAGGAGCAGGAGTAAGAGTAAGAGAAGACATGGAGGCGGCGCGGAGGCTGGCGCAACAGGGCCGGACCGGGCATTTCACTCATGCAGCGCTGGGACGAAGCCCCAGGCACGCCGCCTCTTGAAGCTTTATCCGGCCACTTCCTGGGGGCCTTTGCCGCCATTGACCAGGAACAATACTGCCATGCGCACCGCCAGCCCATTGGTGACTTGTTCGAGAATCACTGAACGACCGCAATCGGCTATTGCGCTGTCGATCTCGACGCCGCGGTTGATTGGGCCGGGGTGCATGATGAGCGCGTCGGGCCGGGCCTGAGCCAGCCGCGCCTCGTTGAGTCCAAACAGGCTGGTATATTCGCCCAGGCTCGGGAACATCGATTTGCGCTGGCGCTCGTGCTGGATACGAAGGAGGTTGATGATGTCGGCCTCTTTGATGGCCTCTTCGACGTTGTGTGTCACGCGCACCCCCATCTGCTCGAACACCCGCGGCACGAGTGTCGAGGGACCGCACAGGGTGACCTTTGCGCCTAATTTGGTGAGCGCCCAGATGTCCGAGCGCGCCACGCGGCTGTAGAGAATATCGCCCAGAATCGTCACATTCAGCCCGGCGATGCGCCCTTTGCGCTCCCGGATGGTAAAGGCGTCGAGCAAGGCCTGTGTGGGGTGCTCATGGGCGCCGTCGCCGGCGTTGATCACACTCGCATTGAGCACGCGCGCCAGGAAATGCGCCGCCCCCGAGGCGCTATGGCGGATGACAATGAAATCGGTGTTGAGCGCTTCCAGGTTCCGGGCGGTGTCTTTGAGCGTCTCACCTTTTTTAAGCGAGGAGGCCTCGGCAGTGAAATTGATAATATCGGCCGACAGCCGCTGCTCGGAGAGCTGGAAACTGATCCGGGTTCGGGTCGAAGGTTCTATGAACAGGTTCACCACGGTTTTTCCGCGCAAGGCCGGGACTTTCTTGATGGCTCGTTCGCCTACGGCCTTGAAGGCGCGCGCTGTGTCCAGCACGGTGATGATTTCATCCGCCGTGAGAGACTCGATATCAAGAAGGTGCTTTCGATTCCAGCTCATGGGTTCAGCCTCTTTCCAAAACCACTTCCTCCCCTCCCGTCTGTTCCAGCCGGACGGTGATGTTTTCCTGGGGGGCGGTGGGGACGTTTTTGCCGACGAAATCGGCTTTGATCGGCAGCTCGCGATGGCCGCGGTCTATGAGCACAGCCAGTTGAATGCGTTTGGGGCGTCCAAAATCGTTCAGGGCATCCATGGCGGCGCGGGTTGTGCGGCCACTGAACAGGACATCATCGACCAACACGACCGTTTTGCCGCTGACATCAAATGGAATGACGGTGGGCTGCATCTCGGGAGCGGCACGCTGGCTCAAGTCGTCCCGGTGCATGCTGACATCCAGCCGCCCGAGCGGAACCGGATGCGCCCAGATGCCGGCCAGTATCGGCGCCAGGCGCTCGGCCAGCGCGACACCGCCCCTCTGAATTCCGACCAAAACCACCTCTGCGCTGTGTTCGTTGCGCTCGGCGATTTCATGCGCTATGCGGGTCAGCGCGCGCTGGATGGCGGCGCTGTTGAGTATGATAGTGGGTTCGGGCATGTGTCAGGTGTGCCGCCAGGCCGGTTGCAACAGGACGGGTTGGGACAACCCCAGCGCCTGGCAAGGGAACGAAAAACCAGCCTCGAGCGCGGGCCGCTCTCGCGTCAGTCTTCGCACTGTGTGCTTCGTCATGGTCCTTGGCAACCTCGCCGGGTTGCCTTAAAGGAGTATGGTCGGCGGGCCTTAACGGCCACCCGCGGTTTGCCGGCCCTTACGCCATTTTGAGCGGTGTTTGATAATCCAATCAGTCAGGGCCCGCTCAAACCCAATGTCGCGACCCGCCTTCTCGGACTCTATCCACTTGTGCTTTAGAATCTCTTCACGCTCAGCCTGGAATTCCCGGTAGAGCGAAGAGTTCTTGAGCAAATCGCTCGCTGAGTGGGGCTCTTTGGTTTGGTCAGACATAGTCGCTCGCACAAAACTTGTTTGCGATTGCAAAATCTAAACACCATCACCACGATTGACAACCATAAACTGCGATTGTTCGTAATCGGTTAGTGACGGCGGGCGCTGCCGCCTAAAGGCGGCGTTCCGCGCGTCCGGAACGCCGGCTTCAGCCGGCAGCCCCGTAGTCACTGAGGCATTACGATTGTTCCCATCATATAAATGCACCCGCTAAAAAACAACCGGCAACAGCGCAAAGGTCGTTAAATAATAGCACAAAAAACCAGCGCCTGCCGCTCCCTTCATTTGAGCTTTGCCTGCAGGTTCTCCGCAATTCTCAGAAATGCCTGTCCTGGCGGTTTATCGCCAGCCGAGACGACCACCGGCACCCCCTTATCGCCGGCCTCCCTGATTTCAGTAAACAAAGGGATTTCTCCAAGAAAGGAGACATTTTGGCGCACCGCCTCGGCTTGGCCTCCACCATGACCAAAAATCTCGACGCGTTCGCCCGAAGGCGTTGTGAAATAGCTCATATTCTCGACGATGCCCAGGATGGGTACGTTGACCTTTTGGAACATAGCAATGCCCTTGCGCACGACACCCAGCGAGGCCTCCTGCGGCGTGGTCACAATCACGCCTCCATCCAGCGGCACGGTTTGGCATAACGTGAGCTGAGCGTCTCCTGTGCCCGGAGGCAGATCGACCAGGAGAAAATCCAGCTCTCCCCAATCAACCGAGCTGAAGAACTGCTGGATAGTTTTCATAATCATTGGACCGCGCCAAATGACGGGTTGGTCGCCCTCCAGCAGCAATCCCATGCTCATGAGCTTTACGCCGTGGCTGACGGGCGGCACCATTTTCTCTTCGTCACTGATGGTAGGCTTCTGGTTTATGCCCATCATCAGCGGGATTGAAGGGCCGTAAATGTCGCAGTCGAGCAGACCCACTTTCTGGCCGAGGCGCTCCAGCCCGCAAGCGAGGTTGACCGAGACGGTCGATTTTCCGACACCGCCCTTGCCGCTGGCGACTGCCACTACCCTGCGGATGCCCGGCACCCGATTCTGCTGTCCCCAAGGGGCTTGACCAGGACCCGCCGCGGCTGCCTGCGGAAGATTCACTTCCACAAACACGGCGTTCACTCCGGGCACGGCCTTGAGCTTTTGTTCGCTTTCTTCCTTAATTTGCCGCGCCACACCAGGGTTGCCGCCGGTCAAGTTCAGGCTGACGCTTACAGCGCCGTTCTTGAGGGATATCTGTTTTACCAGCCCAAACGAAACAATGTCCCGGGTGTAGCCTGGGTACTTAACGGCTTTCAGTGCGTTTTTGATGTCCTCTTCCGTGAGCATAGTTCAGATGGCCTTGGGTTCGTTCGTACTGGCTGCGCGGCACGTTGTTCATGATCGGGGCTGGGCAGGCCCTGTCAATCCCCTAAAGCAAAGGCTCCCTTTCTCAGTGACTTTCTTTGGCGTTCGTCGCAAATTGCCGCCCTTGAAGCGCATGAAACAGACCTCTCCGGTTTCACGCAGCGGGCGATTTGCGGCAGGCCCGGCTGCGGCTGTGGCGGCGTTCACCGAATCGGTATCGTTCGATTGGCGGCTTTGGCGTGAGGACATCGAGGGCTCCAAAGCGCACGCTACGATGCTCGAACGTTGCGGGCTCATCAGCCGGGCCGACCTGCGCGCCATCGTGGCGGGCCTCGAAGCCATCGCAAAACAAATCGAATCGGGCAAGTTTCGATGGAGACCAGAGCTCGAGGATGTGCACATGAACATCGAAGCCGAATTGACCCGGCGCACACCGGCTGGGGCCAGGTTGCACACTGGCCGTTCGCGCAATGATCAAATCGCCCTTGACATGCGCCTCTGGGTGCGCCAACAAATCCGCGGTCTGCGGGATGAACTTCGCGTGTTGCAACGAGCCCTTGCTCGATGGGCAGAGCGGGAGCGCGAGGTCATCGTCCCCGGTTACACACATCTGCAACGGGCCCAACCGGTCCATCTGGCGCATCATCTTCTTGCCTATGTCGAAATGCTCCAGCGGGATTCCGAGCGTTTCAGTGATGCGCTGAGGCGCGTCAATGTCTGCCCTCTGGGCAGCGGGGCCCTGGCCGGTTCCAGCTTGCCTTTGGACCGCGAGTTGGTGGCGCGTTTGCTCGGGTTTGTGGATGAAAAAGGCCGGCCACAGTTGGCCCAGAACTCGATGGACGCCGTGAGCGACCGGGATTTTGCCATCGAGTTTTGCAGCCACGCGGCTCTGCTGGCGGTCCACCTTTCGCGTTTGGCCGAGGACCTGGTTCTCTGGGCCAGCACCGAGTTCAACTTCATCCGAATCGCCGACGGCTTTACCACGGGCTCTTCCCTTATGCCGCAAAAGAGAAACCCGGACATCGCCGAGCTGATGCGAGGCAAGAGTGGCCGGGTAATTGGCGATTTGGTCGCCTTGCTGGCACTCTTGAAAGGATTGCCTATGACCTACAACCGGGACCTGCAGGAGGACAAAGAAAGATTGTTCGACTCTGCCGATACGGTTCGGGCCACGGTTCGGCTGGCTGCCGCCCTGGTTGACAACATCCGCGCGAATCCCCAGCAGTGCGTCGCCGCTGCTCAGGACCCGGCCCTGCTGGCAACCGACCTGGCGGATTACCTTGTGCAGAAAGGACTGCCTTTCCGCCAGGCCCATCACGCTGTCGGCTCGCTGGTCGCCGTGGCCGAAGCGCTTGGCAAACCGTTGAACCGCCTTTCTGTTGCGGAATTCCAAACCGTGGACACGCGCTTTGACACGGACGCCCTCGAAGTATTCGACCTTTACAAGGCCCTGGGGCGACGGAATCTGCCGGGAGCGCCGGGAACGCGCGAGGTCTGCCGGCAGTTGGCGAGATGGAAAAAGTTGCTGGCTGAGAAATGAAGCGTCCATGGCCTACGCCCATGACCAGTTGCTGACCAACCTGCTGCGGGACGTTTCGCGCTCCTTTTACAGGACGCTGCGAGTGCTGCCCCCTGCGATTCGCCCTCAGATCAGCCTGGCCTATCTCCTGGCCCGGACGACAGATACTATCGCCGACACGGAGCTGATCCCCCTAGACAGGCGCCTTGGAGCATTGCGAACTTTGCGGGAGCGGATTTTGGGGCTATCGGAAGCGCCACTTCAATTCGGGGAGTTGGCGCTGCAACAGTCTTCGCGGGCTGAGCGGGAGCTGCTCGAGCAATGCGAGTTCAGCGTTGGACTGCTGAATACATTGAGCCCGGCCGATCTACGGCGGGTCCTCGAGGTCCTCAACACCATCACGCGCGGGCAGGAACTGGACCTGCTCCGTTTCGCCGGGGCTTCAGCCGAAGGTATTCTGGCCTTGCGCACCGCTGCGGAGCTGGATGATTACACCTACCGGGTGGCGGGGTGTGTGGGTGAATTCTGGACTCGCCTTTGCTGCGCGCATGTATTCACACCCAATGAAGCTAACGAAACCGCCATGCTGACGGATGGCGCCCGGTTCGGCAAAGGCTTGCAGTTGATTAACGTGCTGCGGGATTTACCGGCTGACTTGCGCCAGGGCCGATGTTATCTGCCCGCCGAAGAACTGACCGTGGCGGGATTAAAGCCGGACGACTTGCTGGCGGCTTCCAATGAACCGAAGCTGCGCCCGGTTTACAATCGCTGGGTAGAGATGGCAGACGCCCACTTGGCGGCAGGGTGGAAGTACACGAACGCCGTGCCACGGCGTTGCTTCCGCGTGCGGCTGGCGTGCGCCTGGCCGCTGCTGATCGGACGCAAGACCTTGCAATTGTTGCGCACCCAGAATGTGCTGGACCCCAGGCGGCGGCTCAAGATCAGCCGCTGGGCGGTTCGAGCCATCATAGGGCGGTCTGTCTTGTACTACCCCTGGGCAGGAGCCTGGGAGCGCTTGTTTGGGTAGAGGCAGAATCCTGGCCATTAACCAACCCAGTTGGATGAACTCCAAAGTACCGCCGAAAAGTGCGAGGACTCTATCGAATTTTTTTGGTGCTTCGACATTCCCGCACATCCGGTTGTTTGCCGGGAAAAAGCCGGTTCTTGATTTGGCGCGCAGCGCGCATTCTCTCGACTGGGGTCATCGTTTGGTACTGCCGCTTTTCCCAGGTCTCCGCTTCAGCGAAGCCTCTAGATTTCCTGACAATTCACTCCATAAAAACGGCTAAGCAATCGTCGAAGCATTCGAGCGCGGCCTGGAATTGCGCAGGAGGATGCTACTCGCACGTGGACCTCTAAAGTTTGATTCACGAACAATGATGGTGAGGGCCCCCCTTACCGGGCGGGCAGCGTCGCACTGCCTGGGGCCGGAGGCAGCAGCCCTAGCACGTCCTGTTGCTTCTGGTACCACTCGCGCATCGAGCGCGAAAGCAACGAGACCTTGAAATCCTTGAAGTGCGACAGGTTCAGCGAGGCCTCGACATCGTTCTTGAGCTGGGTGTTGATTTCCGATTTGGCGTCTTCTGCCCAGCCTTTGAACGAGCCGGTTTTGTCATCCAGCGCCTTGGCTGCCGCGAGACGGGTCTCCTGGTCATATTTGTAATTGGTGACCTCGACAAAGCCCTTATCGACTTTGCCTTCCACGCGCTTGTCATCATCCTTTGTGGTAATCACCAGTTTGGCCAACTCAATGATGCGCTGCTCGACTTTGGCAATCGTATCCTCCTCGCCAGCCCCTCCACTGGCTTCGGCCCCCAATGTCCGGGGCGCATCCGTCAGCCGTTTGCAAACCTCTTTGACCAGCTCCTTTTCCAGCGCCTCGAAGAATTCCTTGCCCCTTTTCAGGATCAACTCCTTCTCTTCCTTGGTGAAGCTGTATTTCTTTTCGTCCAGTCCAACGAAGTTCGTATAGCCCGATGAATTCAGCAGTTTCTCCAGCCGCGCGGTGAGGTTGGTTGCGCTCAGGCGTTGCAGGACCGGCAGCCCATCCGGCGCCTGTTTGAGGTCCAGCTTCAAATCCACCGGCAGAAACGAGAAGATGGCGCGGTCCACTCCCCCAAGTTGTTCGATCTGGCTGTTTACGAACTTCAGATGCGCCTCCAGACGCTCCTTCTTGTTGAGGTCTCCAATATACGGAAACTGGTTCTCGACGCATAACGAGCGCGTGCTGGCCTTGAACCAGGAGAGCATGTCGGCAAATTGATCCGCCATCTGCGCGGCGTAGCGATGGTAATTCAGGCTCACGTCAGCCAGCGGGATGCGGTCATGAACATTGCGCGGAGCCCGGGCGCTGATGAAGGTCTCGATAAGATTGTTGGGCAGCAGGTCGATCGTTTGGGCAATTTCGCAACAGGCATTGACGATCGGGTTGGTCCCGTAATCGAACTGGCGCACGTCGCCGTAGCGGCCAATGTCCTCGTCCGTTGCAAAGAGCATCTTTTTGTCTGTGGCTTCGGGACTGTTCAAGTAGCCCCAGGCAATGGCGGCGCGGTCGTGCGGGAGCACCTGTTTGGTGGTGCGCATCAGCCAGCCGGTGAAAACTGCCCCCTTGAACATGGTGTATTCCATCATCGAGCTGGAGGTAATCTTGTTCGTGTAAGCATCCAGCGGCTTGCCGCTGATGTATGCCTTGAACCAATCATCCAGTTCCTTACGGCTGAGCGTCCCGGCAAGGCTGCCGGCAAAATTATGGCGCAGGCCCAGCACGTGCCCGACCTCGTGCGCGACGGTTTCCCGCACGTAATCTTGTGATACGCGCAAGACCGCTTCATCGGTCAGCTCATCGCTCGCCAGGACTTCCTCGAGGCCATGGGACATTTGCTGCGCAAAGGCCGCCGAGTCCATCTCGCAAGCAGGGGCTGAGCCGAAAAAAGGCGCTCCCAGGCGCATCGAGCCGTCCTTCTTCTCCTTCTTGGCCTCGGCCAGGTCTTGCATAGCGCGCAGCAAGGCGCGCGCGCGAGCCTTGCCTGCAAAGGCGAACGCAGTGGTGATATAGGCCTGCCCGTGCTCAGACTCGCCTGTGAGCGGGTCCAGCAGCACGTCCGCATAGGCAAAACCCGCATTATCCCAGGGCACCCACTGGATAATGTTGAGCTGCGCATCCGGCGCGGTCACCCCTTCGGGCGCCTTCTTCACCTGGATGATGTCTTTGCCGAACGCCCGGTTCCAATAAAGAATGCCGTCCTTGACCGCCTGCACATAATCGGCGGGGGTGTTGGCCGAATAATTGAAGATAATCGGGTGACGTATATCGAACCGCGCTATACGGGCCGAGACGCGCCCGGTGACCGGTTCAATTCTGCCTTCCGTTTCAAAGTAGCGGGTATAGCGCAAGTCGGCGGCATCGGGTTCCTTCGAGTCGCAAGCCCCTTGCTGGTATGGCGAAAGGAAGTACCTCACCTCATAGCGTTGTTCCAGGTTCTGGTCCTCTTCCCGGTTCCGGGCCTGGATGCTCTGCCGAATCACCAGCCGGTTGGACTCCTGGCGCATCTCGAAAACCCGCCCCTCAGGCACCTCCAGAACGCGGTCGCGTCCGCCGCTCAAATCGCCACCGTCAGTCCAGCTTTGCGTAAACACCCGGCGCATGCCTTTATTGAAATCCACCACCACTTGTTGCGAGTCCTGTCGCACGATGGGGAAGGTAGCCAATAACCGGCGGGCCGGGAGGTCCTCGGTAACTACCAGACCTTCCGTGGACTCATACATATCAACGCCGTCGGGGAACAACTCGAAGCGGACTATCTTCCCCGCCAGGCCCGTGCTGGTCGCTGCGCGCGACTGCGGGATCAATGAGGCAGTAAACAAATAGTCCTTGCCAAAACCGGCTTTGGGAATCGCCAGGAGGAACTGGTCCGCCACATGCAAGTCGGGTGCGCGGCTTGATGCCACTGCCGGCGAATTTGTCTCCGCCCCAATTACGAGGCTCACTGACGCCGAAGCTGCCAATAAAAAAAGAGCGGCCAAAAGCCTTTTGGACCGCTGCCACAGGACCGGATATTCTTTCATCTTAAACGACCGGCCATTCTGGCCAATTCCAGGGGCTCTGGGCAAGCCCGAAAAAGAGTTTCAATTTTTAACCTCAGGGCCAATGGCAAGGTCCGTTCCAAACCTTTGTAGGAGACGACGTAAGGAGTCTCTGATCAAGATTGTCAGATGGCCGCCTTTGGTTCACCCGGAAGTTGCTGATCAGGGACTCCTTACGTCGTCTCCTACACTAAGGAATGGCGGTTCGTTGCTTCGACTCTGTCCTTAGCCCCGGTTTCCTTGCGTTCTTTGGATATTCGGGGAATTTAGTGGCTGAGTTTGGGTAGAAGGGGAAGGAGCTTTTAGAATGAAGGCGGTTGGAACGGTATGATTGCACGCTGGAGGGCGGTAGGCGGAACTGAGATCCAAACGCTTCGCGCCGGCCTTCGC
>DASYZB010000068.1 GCA_035946615.1 Verrucomicrobiia bacterium | reverse complement strand
GGTATGCAAACGCGCCGGCAGGCGAGGCGATGTTGGTCATGCGGCGGGCCGCATCGTAGGCAAACGCATTGGTCCAATCTCCTGCTGGCTGCTGCAGGCCAAGGCCCACGCGGAGGCGGTTGGAATACGTGTTGGTCACGGTATCGTTTGCAAAAGGGCCGTCCTCGGTGAGGAGCTGCCCGGCCGCAGTGTAACCATAGACGGTCGTGCCCAGTCCGTCAACCATATTGGTGAGGCGGTTGAGCGGGTCGTACTTCATCTGGACATGGAAGGTGTGGGGGTATTTGATGTACGTGAGGCTGCCGAGGGGGTCGTTGGTGTAATACGTGGTGCCCATGGCGGCGCTCCAGCGGCTGAGGAGCCGGTTGTCGGCGTCGTAGGTGTAGCGCAGCACAACGGTCCCGGCTTGGTCGAGCTTGTTCGTGACCCGACCATATTGATCGTAATTCCATTTGGTCTGCTGCCCCTTGCCATCGACCAGGTTGGTCAAGTCGCCCGAGGGGAGGTACTGGTACTGGATGGGTTGGGCGTCGGCGTTGGTTTCAAAGGTTTTCCTGCCGGCAGCGTCGTATGCGAAGAAGTTCGTGATGCCGATCTGGTCCGTGTACGCGACGAGCCCCCGGGCTGAAAAGCCGAAATGCTCGACGCCGCCGTCGGGATAACCGCGGGAGAGGAGGCGGTTGAGATAATCGTACGTGTTGGTGACCATTGCGCCATTGAAAAAGACCACTGACACATGTCAATTGTTGAGATGCGACCCCACGGCCTTTAAACTCGGCGCCCGACCAGCCGTATCCAGGCCGGGGGTTGATCCGTATTCCGGGTGCGCTGCACAAAAGGGTTAGCTCTTCGCGGTTCCACGTCATCAAAATGGTGGTTCCATCAGCCCGACATTCACGGCGATGATAACGCCAACATACACCGGTGTGAGGGCCACGTCCGCGATGACAGCAAAAGGGACCAGCGCGTAGTATCCCGGCTTGGCTGCTTCAACCGACTCAACCTCGGGTGGCGTGATACTCCCATCTTCCCTCACTTGCTGCTGCTTGTAGTTCACATGCTCTTTCGCCGCTTCGATTGTAGTCCCGGTTACACAGCCGCTTAGGCAGACCCCATTGGCCAGCACCAGCAGGATCTCGATAAACCTGAGAGAAAGATGGTGTTTCGTGTACATGAGCCAGCTCTGATTATGCGACTGGGGTTGCATAGCCCGTCGGGATTTTCTGTCGGCGCGTTTTTTTAACGGGTTCATTATGAGCCAAGAATGCGCGATGTGGGAAACGTAAGCGATCGGCGCGCGCATTGAATGGGACCCCTCTCCCCCTGCCCTCTCCCCTTGGGAAGGGGAGAGGGAGAGGCATCGGGATTCTTGCAAAGATCGGCGGGCTTTTCGCAATGCAGGCTCCTTTTGCGACAGAGCCGAGGCCGATGAATTGTTGAGATCTGGTTCTTGTTCACGGTTTTCCGTCCGCTGAATGCTGTGGTTCGACTCGGGGAGGGACGACGATGTTGGGCGGGGACCAACCCAGGCCGAAACGGCAAGTGCCGCCAATGTAACTATGATGAAAACAATTGCCGCGGCAAACGCCGCGGCAAATTTCATCGAGGGCCGCAGCGAGCTGAAAAACGGAGCTACGCAGCAGCAAACAAAAAGCATCATAACCGCCAGCACCAGGAAGCCACGAGAAAGCCCGGACCGCACAGGCTCCCAAAGCGAATACCCTAGCAGCGCTGGGACGATGTACGTCATGGTGACCCCAACTAGGCTGCCTGAGAAGAACAACCAAGGCAGACGGCGGTGGGGGGCTCGGTTCTCAATTGCTGGCCTCATATCCATGATGCTGTCGAACGACCAAAAGGTGAGCGACGCCGCAGGTGACTCTCGCCAACCGGAAATCCGAAGCAGAAACTGCCAGCCGTAACCGGCGTTGGCTCCAGCGCTGTGTGTGTTAGGCGGCATGACTCACCTTCGCACTACTGCGTGACCCGCTCCGCTGTCCAAAATCCCTTGTGCGTCTGTCCTAAGAAACTCTCTTCGATAGTCCCGGTAATAATATTGCTGGTAACGTTGCCGTTGTAGCTTGACGCAACCTCCCCGCGCCCGACCTCAAATGGATGCGTGACACTAAAAGAAAGCTCGCTCCCTTGCAGCTTCGCGTTTTTGATTGGCCACTTATAAACGCGTGACTTGCCATTCACTGTGCTGACGTTGCTCACCGTGCCAGTTAACGTGCCTCCGGCCATTGTAAGCGTCAAGGTGTATGGGGCAATATGTAGCGGGGCATTGGTCTTGGAATGCACTAGTTTCCACGTCCCGGCGAGGTTGGTGACTGTGGCTGCTGATTCTGTGCTGCTTTGTTCGCTTTCTGGCGCTGAAGCTGCGCCAGGTGAACCGCTCTGTTTGCCGCAGCCGACTAAAAGAATGCTGGCTGCCATGACTATGGTAAGGGTGTCTATTTTCATAAAGCGTGGTGCCGCCGAACGATCAAAATCACCGAGGAGCGGCACCATTCCGCGCCCGAGTTTGAAACCGACGTCAATGCCGCTCATTCGGTGCATTGCCTCGTTAGGCGGTCCTTTTGGCGAGATATCCATATTTTCGAGCCACTTTCGAGATCAGGTCGAAGGGGATTTGGTAGCCGGGCGTGGCCAGAACTCCAGCCTCCATTAAGTCAGCGACAACTTTATACGGGCTCCGCTTCAAAACAGTTGCTAATTGGCGCGCAGTCATCCCGTCCTCGACTACCACCTCGCCAACGATGGGCGGCAAGGGATCTGGTTTTTTATCTGGGCTACCGTTGCTTGATGCACTCATGAGCTATCGCGCGGCCCAACTCTGATTATGCGACTGGG
>DASYZB010000067.1 GCA_035946615.1 Verrucomicrobiia bacterium | reverse complement strand
CTTGTTGAGGCTAAAATGCCGGCACCTCCGGGTGTCGCGCCTGCACCGACCGGAACCATTCGAACTTTAACTACATCTCGTCGGTCTGAGGCTCTGCCTCGCTAGACATCGTAAGCAAAAGCTCTTCTTCAATCGGTACTGCATCCCTTTGGACCGTCCCCAACCAAACAGGGGCGAGAAGCTGCAACAATCGGGCTTTCCCCAGTTCTTCTCCTGCGTCTGGCACAACTCCACCGGTATGCCTTGATGTTGCCGTTGCAAAGATGAATCCAGTGGATATAGCGAACGGCTCTATCCCCGGCATTGGGCGGCCTCATACCGTGACGTCGATTAGCTCGATGAATCCACGCGATCCGGTTAAGTTTAATGGCCAGACGAGCCATCTTACCGCAGGCGAACTCGATGCCTTATGCCTCTGGCACGAGATCGATTTGCCAGATCCCGCCAATCCCGGTGCTCACACTTCTCATTGTTTTGGCGATATTTTCTCTCTTTGCACTCCGCGTCCCTGGTACGTGAACACTGCGTTAGCTCGGCCGGGGGATTCAGGTGCTTGGGTAGTGTGTGATTCGAGGGGAGTTCTGGGGTGGGATGGAATGATAATGGCCGGTGACGGAGCCCATGCCTATGCCTGTTTCGCTGAAAACATTATGGCGTACGCGCAAGCCTCCAACCCGAATCTAATCCTGCCTCCCTAAGCGCAAGATTGCTCCTGTGGGAAGTGGCCGCGCAAAGAGGTGCAAAGAAGTTGTGGCTCCTTCCCAGTCCGAGATTAATTCGCATCTGAGAATCAGAAGATCATGAACACAATCTTAGCGCAGGCCGTAACTGATCAGTTTAAGCCTTCAAGCCCGGTGATGAAATTCGGTACGGGGTCGGGCCACAGGATGCTGTGGATACTCGCATTTCTTACCGCCTTCATCGTCGCTGGCGTTGTATGGGAGTACTATCGAGAATGGAAAATCCGTCGCTTCTACCAAAACAAACAGTGGAAGCCGAAACGGCCCTGACCTGTGCTCGGACAGATTCCTGTTGAATTCGGACCGCCACGCATTTCAAAAAGGTTTACGGGACCTCACCGCAAAACTTTGCTCCCATGCTTAATTGTTAGTGACGAACGCCGCGTGAGTGCACGCGGCCTAGAGGAATAGCCCGAAATTGGCGAGCCGTGTAGGCCCGGCTCCTTAACCGGGGCGGTTCCTAAAACAGGCTTTAGGCTATTGAATGTTGTTTTCAAACAACAATGTCGCTTTTGAACAATTAACCAATGTTGATCAAACTTCCAGTTGCGCTCATTCTATCCGTATGAGCCCGCTGAGCACACAGGAATTGCGCCTTTTATGGATCGGTGCTCAGCCCGACTCCATTCAAATTCAACGGAACTCAAAGTCGCGCGACACGGCGCGGAAAGGGTGATGTGATATGGTTTTATTGCCTCCAGTAGTTGTTGGACCGCTCTCGGAGTGCAGTTCGAGAGTCAAAGTGCAAGGTCAATTGATCGGTGTCACCGTCGATATTTATTCCAATGGGGCGCATGTCGCGACTGGAACGGCAACCTGGACCGACCAGACCTTTCCGTTGCTTCCCGGCAAAACGCTGGCGCCCGGCGCTGCTGTCGCGGCCACACAAACCATAGGCGGAACGACGAGCCCGAAGTCTTCCTCGCCGGTAACGGTGCAAAAGAAACCCCCGGTAATCGGTACTGTTGCTGCCAAGACACACATCTATGTTTGCGGCCAGTGTCTCTGGTTGGAGGGAATGGTTCCGGGAGCGAAAGTCGAGGTATCCGTGGGCGGTGTGCTGCGCGGTTCGGGTATTGCCGATGACGGCTCGGCACGCTTCGGTCTCTCGGTTCAGACCGGTGCCGGGGATATATTAGTCGCCCGTCAGACAGCCTGTGGAACGGCGGGCACCCCTACCAATCTGCCCAAGCCGGACGCACTACCCGGAAACCAGAAGCAATTGATGCGCCCCGTGGTGGTGGGTCCGCTACGGGCATGCCAGCGTGCCGTCACGGTTAAAGACGTGGTGGATGGCGCACAGGTGGTGCTGACCGAAGCGCCCACGGCCGGCTTTACCGAGACCGCCTGCTTCGATCTGTCGGAGTTGTGGTTCCCAACACCGCCGCTAAAGCTGGGGGATCAAGTGACCGCCCTTCAGCAGATGCCGCGGTGCGAGATCAAGAGCGCAGCGTCTGCGCCAGTTGTGGTCGGCCCCTCGACTCCTGTTCCCGTCCCAACCGTCGTCCCGCCACTATGCGCTGGGGGCGTCACGGTGCGTTTGACGGACCTCCTGCCGGGCTCTCCAGTGGAGATTCTCCAAAATGGCGTGAGCTTGGGACTGGGATCGGCCCCGGCCTCGACGTTCGATTTTGGAACGCCAGCGCTGGCTGCCAACGCAATGATTACAGCCCGACAAGAGCTCTGCACCAACTGGAGCGCTCCCTCTGCCGGAGTAAATGTGGATCCGCATCCGGCTTCCTTGCCGACGCCGGTCGTGGGGAGCCCGCTGTACGAGTGCGGCGCGGCGGTGCATGTAAGCAATCTGCATCCGGGCGCTACGGTGTATGTGTTTTCGACGTTGCTGGGTGCGCCTATCGGGTCGTCGGTCGTCTATACCACGCAGGCAGACGTGCCGGTAGCGCCGCTGCTCATCAAAGGGGACCACATCTTTGCGGAGCAGAAAGGGTGCGGATTGGTCAGCTCAAAATCGGCGGCGGTTCCGGTGCAGCCGACTCCCAAGCTCGGGCCGCCCGTTGTCCAGCCGCCGGTCGAGACTTGCATGAGAAGCGTGACCGTCGGCAACGTGGTGCCAGGCGCGCACGTGGACCTTTACATCAATGGGGGATGGCGCGGGAGCGCTATCGCCACCGCGACTACAGTCGAGATTCCGATCCTGTTTGGGCCTCTTCACGTCGGGGATGCAGTGAAGGCGCGCCAGATGATCTGCAATATGATTGCTGGTCCGGGCGAGCCGGTAATCGTGATTAGCTCCGCCGGCTTTTATTATGTTACGCAGCACTTCGATGCTGCACGCACCGGATGGAACCCGTTTGAAACCACACTTACGGTGGCGAATGTTCCCGCACTGAAGGTGAAGTTCACACACAATATCGATGGCACCGCGTATGCACAGCCTCTTTATGCCCACCACGTCAATGTGCCGGGTTTCGGCGCACACAACCTGGTCTTTATCGCGACCGAAAACGATACCGTCTATGCGTTTGACGCGGATACGAATCAGCCTGCGCTTTGGAAGCGCTCCCTGATCCCGGCTGGGGAACAGATAGTCGCGGTGGGCGATATCGAGGGTTGCGATAACGTCGCGCCGGTAATCGGTATCACCTCCACGCCTGTGATCGACTGCACGTCTTACACCATGTGGGTTGTGGCCAAGACCAAGAAAGTCGCGGGCGGCAACGCGACATTTCATTACAGGCTTTATGCCCTGGACATCAGCACTGGGACCGACCGCGTGCCTCCGGTCGAGATTAGCGGATCGGTTGCCGGCGCGGGCCAGCCGAATGACGGCCACGGACACGTAGTCTTCGATCCGCACTTCCATCTGAACCGCCCCGGACTGCTGCTTCTTGCGTCGCCTGCCGGAGCGGCTCACAATCGAATCGTCTTCGTCGGGTTCGGTTCTCATTGCGACTTCCACATTGGGACCTATCACGGCTGGGTTTTCGCGTACGATTCCGTCACGCTGGCGCGCATCGGCGTTTTCGCAACAACCCCGGATACGGCGGCTGGCGCGCCTTCAGCGGCAGGGGTTTGGCAGGGCGGAATGGGCCTCGCCGCCGATCCGCAGGGCTTTGTGTACTTCACGAGCGGAAACGGCGACTTCACGGGGAATACGGGCGGCCAGGATTACGGCGACACGGTGATAAAGGTGACGCCGGCTCTTGGCGTAGCCGATTACTTCACACCCTCCGATCAACCAACACTGCTCGCGCATGATATCGATCTGGGGAGTGGAGGGGTGCTCATCCTGCCGGATCCGCCGCCCAGCGCCGGTTTGCCTTCCACCTTGGTAGCGGCTGGAAAAGACGGCAACATATTGCTCATCAACCGGAATAATATGGGCAAGTACACACCCGGCGGACCGGACAAGCTGGTGCAGGTTCCGCCTGTGCAGATGAAGCCTGGAGCGGCGATCACTGACCAATCGGGTGTGTGGGGAGGGCCAGCCTTTTACCGAAATTCGCAACAGCAGCAGTTTGTCTATTACTGCGGCAGCGGCGGTCATTTAAAAGCGTATCTGTTCTCGGGCATCGCGCTCGCGCTGGCGATGATCGGCGGCAGCCCAAATCAGTCTCCACAAGCGTTCCCCAGTGAAGGGGGCGTTACGCCGAATGTATCGTCGAACCACCAGAACGCCGGGACGGGCGTAGTTTGGGCGATTACCCGCAGCAATCCTTTGCGGCTGCAAGCTTTCGACGCTACAAATCTCACACACCAACTGCTGGACATGAACTGCGGCCCTTGGAATAATCCTAACGGAGGAGCCTTCACGGAGCCGACGGCGATCCAGGGCAAAGTTTACGTTCCAAGCGATGGCAAATTGACCGTCTTCGGTCTGTAGATGAGCACGGCAACCTCGCAAATTGGCGGCAGATGGAAAGTTGCCAAAATGGACAGAAATCGAACGTTTTACAAATTGTTTGCGGTGTCCGGGCCGCATGAGCAACGACCCAAACAAAGGGAAAAAATATGTTCACGAAAGACTTGAGCAGAAATGTGCCGTTATACGGCCAGGAGCAATGCTTCTGGTGTGGGGCGGCGAGCGGTCAAATGGCCCCCAACGGCTATCCGAATCCCGCAGATCGCCTGTTTTATGCACAACTGTTCGAGGGAGCGCAGGCCTGTTTCAAATGCTTGCCTTTGTCCTCGACACGATGATTTAATTTCACTGCCATCCCACAGGAAGTTGAAAAAAATGGTTGGAAATTTTGGTAAAACCTGCCACACGGCAGGCAAATGAAAAAACAAAAAATTCCAACCGCGTCAAAATTCACCATTGTCCGCCAGCTTTGCAACTATATTCCG
>DASYZB010000066.1 GCA_035946615.1 Verrucomicrobiia bacterium | reverse complement strand
CCGTCGCACCTACAGTCCCGGGCGGAAGGTTACCGATGAGGAGATGGCTAGGATTAACATTACACCCTCACGCTTCCACGGCGAATGGAACTATGTTATTCGCCCTCACTAGTTGTAAATGTTATTTATTGACGTGCCCTAAGCCTCTGCATAGGCCAGTGCCAATTTTACGACCGGCTCGGGTTTTTCCAGTCGTTTAGCCGCTTTGGATGTGTTCCCGCCCAGGTCTTTGACCAAATCCACCAGCATCCAAACCGGCCATCGGGTCCCGGTAATGCACGCCACCCGGCCAGGAGCGCCGTCTCGGAACTCGATGACGGGAAGACGCGAACGTTTCATCAGGGTTTGAGCATCTTGCGTTGTTCTCCTATGGTAGATCGCGCCTTTCAAAGGGCGCGTTGAATGGGGCGCATCCAAAAGGCATACGAAACGCGGTTCCGCTGGCTCTTGCAGCAGGTCGGGGCGCGGCGGCTTAATCAAGGCGTCGCCTGGTTTATTGGAAAGGCAAAACGACTCAGCGCCCAAGAAGAGATTTCACCAGCGGATGCCCTGACGCGCGTTTATGAAGAACTGGCCTTGCGCCCACCGTACCGAAACAGAGTAACCGCCCCAGCGCCCGATTGTTTCTTTTGCGACGCCGGGCTTGGCGGGCTGGCGCGCTGGCTGCGGGCGGCGGGTTATGATGCGCTCTGGGAAGCAGGCATTGACGATGACGAGCTGCTCGACCGCGCCCGAAAACTCTCGGCGACCATTATCACCACCGACAGCGTGCTGATGGAACGGCGCGTTTTGCGGGACCGTATCATTCGCGCCCTCTGGCTGCCGCCCACGTTGAGCATCGCCGAGCAGCTTTCCTTGGTATTCCGCGAATTCCATCTCGACAGACGCACCCCGCGCTGCATGCAGTGCGGCGGGGAACTGAGCGGCGTCGATAAAGAATCGGCGCGTGAGCGCATTCCGCCCCGGACCTACCTGTGGCTCGACGAATACTTCATCTGCAGCCGTTGCGGCCAATTATTCTGGCACGGCACCCATTGGCTGCGGATTCAGCGGCAGTTGGAGGGCATTGGGACGAAATAGCGGGGCCAATGTAAAAGAAACAAAGAAACGAGCCGTGCTTTCCTGAACGTAGGAGACGACGTAAGGAGTCTCTGATCAGCAACTTCCCTGTAAGAGCAAGGGCACCCGTCAGACCATCTCGATCAGAGACTCCTTACGTCGTCTCCTACAAAGATTTGGAACCGTTACAACAATTCCTTGATGAGCGCCTGGGCTTGCTCATGGGTTACACCCAACTTGCGGAAAGCCATCGGCCCCTGGCCATCATGAAGGACGGGTTCGAGGTCTTCGAGCGCCGGCAAGTCATTCCGTTTCCAGAACAGCCCGATGGGGGTTTCGTCTCCCCACAGGTATCCCTTATCGAGGGCCTTGTGGAGGTCGCTCGGGTCATGTCCCTGCTCATCGAGGGTCTTCACGCGTGGATTGAACCACTGGTAAGTATTGTCCTTGTTGTACGTGACGCACGGGCTGAAGACGTCCACCAGGGAAAAGCCACGGTGCTGGATGGCGCCCTTGAGCAGCTCGACGAGATGTTTTTGCTTGCCGCTGAAGCCACGGGCCACATAGGTCGCTCCGCCGATAATGGCGAGGGGAATCGGATTAATCGGGTTCTCGACGTTGCCTTGCGGGGTGCTCTTGGTTTTCATGCCCTTGGCGCTGGTGGGGGAAGTTTGCCCCGTGGTCAGGCCGTAAATCTGGTTGTCCATGACGATATAGGTAATATCGACATTGCGGCGCATGGTATGCATGAAATGGTTGCCGCCGATGCCATAACCATCGCCATCGCCGCCGACGCAAATGACTTTCAGGTCGTGGTTGCCCAGCTTGACGCCGGTGCCCACGGCCAGGGAGCGGCCATGCAACGTGTGCATCCCGTACGTATTGATGAACCCAGGCAGGTTCGATGAACAACCGATGCCGCTGATCACCACCACCTGGTGCGGGTTCAGGCCAAGCTCGTACAGCGCGGCCTGTAGGGCCGAGAGGACGGAAAAATCGCCGCAGCCAGGGCACCAGTCGGGATGGATTTTGCCTTTGTAGCTCTCTTTGACAAGCTGTGCCGCAGATTTGATGGGTTCGATTGCTGGTGTTGTTTCGATAAGTGCGCTCATATTTAGACAGGGTTAAATACTTGTGCGCCGGGGCCTCTTGAGCCCCGGGTTAAAGAAGGGTCATCCTGTTGAAAAGAAATGAAGCTTCATTCGAGGTGTGGCAAAAGGGTTTCCCGGGATTAAACCATGATTTCGTGACTGGGAACCGAGAGGGTCATTTGCCCAGCCAACTGCTCTTTAACCGCATCAACGATGTGGTGCGGACGGAAGGGCTCGCCATCGTACTTGCGGATGTGGCCATGGGCAGAGAACCCGGTTTCAGAGCGGAGGTACCGCGCGAACTGGCCGGAATAATTATTCTCGACGATAATCACCCGCTTGCAGCGCGAAAGGAGCCGTGCAATCTCTTCTCCGTGGAAAGGGACAATCCATTTGACCTGCAGGTGATTGGCAACGATGCCTTCGTTCGCCGCAAGTTTTTCAACCGCCTCCCGCAGCACTCCCTGCGTGGAGCCCCAGCCAACCAGCGTCACCAGTGCTGATTCGGGGCCGAAGAGGCGGGGCGGGGCAATCTGCGCAAGAACAGTTTCCATTTTGCGCGCGCGCTTTTCGACCATCATCCGCCGCTTGGTGGGGTTGGTAAACTCATCGCTAATCAGGGTGCCGTCCTCGTCGTGCTCATCGGTTGCGGCCACATGGATATGGCCGGGCACACCCGGCACAGCGCGCGGCGAGATGCCGCTCGATGTGTTGCGATAGCGCAAATAGGCATTGTCGTTGCAGCCGCCGAACGGGTTTTCCGCGTCTCCGTTGCCGTTGGGGAAAATGATTTCACCGCGTTCGATGCGGGGATGAAAATCCAGGTCCGCGGGGTCGAGGCTGCAGGTCCCTTCGGAGATCAACAAGTCGGCCAGGACTAGGCCCGGGCACTGGTACTTATCGACCAGGTTGAACAGCTCGGGGATGGTATGGAAAAGGTCCAATTGGCTGGCCGGGGCCACGATGAGCCGGGGAAAGTCCCCTTGCCCGGCGCCTAACAATTGCCACAGGTCGCCCTGCTCGGTTTTGGTCGGCACGCCGGTAGCGGGTCCTGCCCTTTGAACATCGACGCAGACGACGGGAGTCTCGAGCATGCCCGCCATGCCCACGGCTTCGCTCATCAAAGCAAAGCCGCCGCCGGAGGTGGCGCACATTGCGCGGCAACCGGCGTGCGCGGCGCCGATGATCATATTCATAACGCCGATTTCATCTTCGACCTGCCGGACCATAATCCCCAACTGCCGCGCGTGAGAGGCCATCCACATCAACACGCCGGTTGAGGGGCTCATCGGATAGGCGGCGTAAAACTTCACTCCCGCAGCCACCCCGCCCATCGCGGTTGCCTGGTTGCCCGTGACAATCGCTTTTGGACTGGAGCCCGTTGGGGCGCGGAAGGGAAACGGCTCGAAGTGGCGCGCGGCATAATCATAACCGCCCCGCGCAATCCCGACATTCTCCGCCACGACAGCGTCGCCCTTCTTTTTGAATTGGCGCGCGACCACCGCTTCGAGCGGTTCGGATTCGATGCCCAGCATTTGGAGCACCGCCCCCAGAGCGGCGGTATTGGCGGCCAGCTTGTTGGCGCCGCAAATCTGTTTCATGGGCAAGGGACAGAGCTGCACCCCGGATGCGGCTGCGCCCGGTTTGAGCCGATCCCCATCATAGACGACGCGGGAACCGGCTTGCATCAGGCGCAGATGCCGGTCCAGCGCATCCTGGTTGAGCGGCACGAGGACATCATGTTTGTCGCCCATGCTCCGCACCGGGCCGTCGCTGGCGCGGACAGTCAGGAAGGTGTGCCCGCCGCGAATGATGGATTGATAGGCGTTGTACGCGTTGACGTTGAGACCGCGCCGGGCAAAGATGCGGGCCAGGATGTCGCCGGTGCTGGCGATGCCCTGTCCATTTTCTCCCCCAATCCCGATGGCGAAATCGACTGCTGCCATGATCGTTCCTTTTGTTGAATGAAATGACGACCTCTTAAGATCGTAATAAGGACCGATAAACTCTAGGCAGAACTCCACAATGCCCGCAAGATTTTTAATTTTCTTTTTTCAACTTTTACTGCTGGCATTCCAGTTCCTGCCGGTACACGGTAAAACTGACACGCGCCCGGGCGGCGGAGAGCCGAAGGCGCGTGGTGATATGGTGAGCGAGACACAACTGGCGCTGAGCGACGCGGCCGAATGGCTGGGGGATTGGCATCCCTTGGCGGAACAGCTCGGTTCGGCCGATGGCTTGCTCGCGCTTGGCTCGGTTTCCGCCTCCCTGCGGTTGTCTCCCGTCCGCGACTTGCGTTCTCTGCGCGCCTTTCTGCGCCAGTACCAACGCCAACTTCTATTTCCCGTCGAGCTGCCCTCGATTCAGGCGGCACACGGGCATACGGCGCGCAAAGAGTTGCGCGAACTGGTGGCGCTGGACCGCCAACTGTGTGAGGAACCCAGGCTGCGCGATTTCGCCGGGGCCAGCCGCCGGGTAGGCAGCAGCCAGTTGCAAAAGCTGCGTCCGTTGCGTGACCAGCGGATGGTGCAGCGCTATCTGCAGGCGGTGTCCACCGGGGCGGCCCAGGGCTGGCACACGCTGGTTTATGGGCTGACGCTCGAAGTCTATTCGCTGCCTCTGAGACAGGGACTCTTGGGCTATGCTCACCAGACTACCCGCGGGTTTCTCTACTCCGCGTCCCGGTCGTTGGGCCTCTCCGAGCGCCAATGCCGCGCCCTTTTTGATGAACTGGGCGCCGAGCTGCCTCAGGCAATCGAAGACCTCTTGCGCCAGCCCATCGCGGCATAAGCTTGGGAAGGTTCTACTCTATCGCCGGTTAGGCAGCCTTCAAGTCGGTGTCACGCCGTCGATGGTTTTCTTCAATGCACCAGCCCGTAAGCATTCAGTTGCCATTTGCGCATCAGGGCAATCGGGCGTATTAATTGTAGCCGATGGACCTTCCACTTCGTCAATCTGGCCGCCTGCTCTGGGCAGGGGTCGCCTTAACCGTAGCGCTCGTTGGGGGGTTACTTTTTGTGAACCTCGTGGGGCGGGCAGGGGGCAAACCGCTGCCCGACTATGGCTCGATAGGGGATTTCGGGCTCACAAACCAGGATGGCCAGGCGGTGTCGCTGGCGACGCTGCGGGGACACGTGTGGGTGGCTGACATTATATTCACGCGTTGTCCTGGACCGTGTTTAAAGATGAGCCAGCAAATGGCCCAATTGCAAGAGAGCCTGCCGGCGGCCAGCCAGGCCAGGTTGGTGACGCTGACCACCGACCCGGATTTCGACACGCCGCCCATTCTAAAGATCTACGCCAACCGGTTTGGCGCCAACCCGGAGCGCTGGATATTTTTGACCGGAACCAAGAAGCAAATCGGGAATCTGGCAATCGATTCGCTGAAACTGACCGCTCTTCCTAAAACGGCACAGGAGCGCCAATCCCCGGATGACCTCTTTGTCCACAGCACAATTTTTGTTTTGGTGGATAAGGCCGCGCGGTTGCGTGGCATCTACGAAACCGCCGGCGAATCCGTGGACTCACGACAAGTCATTACCCAACTGCTCGAAGGGGTCAAACGACTGGAGCGCGAAGGATGAGCTTTTCGGACTTGCCTGCGGTCAATGCGTTTCTCAACGGCTTGAGCGCTGTCTTGCTTGGATGGGGGTACTATTTTATACGGCGCAAGAACCAATCGGCGCACCAGAAATGCATGGTGGGCGCGTTTGCCGCTTCGAGCCTTTTTTTGGCCTGCTATCTGACCTATCACGGTTATCTGGCGATTCACCTGCACCGTGGCCCCACCGTGTTCAAGAACCCGCCCTGGTTCCGGCCAGTGTATCTGGGGATCCTCTTGACGCACACTTTTCTGGCAGTAATCATTCTGCCCTTGGCGCTGATTACTCTTAGCCGGGCGTTGCGCCAGCGTTTCGATCTGCACCGGAAGATTGCCCGCTGGACGTGGCCATTATGGATGTATGTCTCCGTGACGGGCGTGGTGATTTACATGCTGCTATATCGAATTTTTCCGCAGAACTGATTTGCATGAAACGAATCGGCTGGCTTTTCATTTGTCTTCTGCAGGTTTGGAGCGGCGCTGCGCAAATTCCAGAACGGGTGGTGCCGGACGGGGTGGGTGTGAACATTCATTTTGTGACCGGCCACGAGAAGGACCTCGACCTGATTGCAGCGGCGGGATTCAAGTTTATCCGCATGGATTTTGGCTGGGAATCCATCGAGAGAAACAAAGGCGAATACAACTGGGGTGAGTATGATCAACTCATGGATAACCTGGAGAAACGAGGTCTGCGGCCTGTCTTTATCTTCGATTATTCGAATCCTCTGTACGAGGAGGCGGTGACGAGCCAGAATCCGATAACGCATCAAACTCACCGCACGCTAGCCTCGCCGCAACATCCGCAGAGCGTGGCGGCTTTTGCGCGCTGGGCGGCGGCTTCTGCCAAACACTATCAGGGGCGCCATGTGATTTGGGAAATCTGGAACGAGCCGAACATCAGCTTTTGGAACCCGCATCCGGACGCTGAGCAATACACAGCATTGGCGCTGGCCACGAGCAAAGCGGTGCGCCAGGCCGTGCCCGACGCCACGATTATCGGGCCCGCCTCCTCGACGTTTCCATGGCCGTTCCTTGAGAAATTCCTGAGTTCCGGCGTGTTGGAGTACCTGGATGCGGTCAGCGTCCATCCCTATCGCAGCCCGCAGAAGCCCCCCGAGACGGCTGCCAGCGATTTTGCCCGGCTACAAACGCTGATCGAGCGCTATGCGCCGGAATCCAAAAGGAATAAAATCCCCATTTTCAGCGGGGAGTGGGGCTATTCAAGCCACACGAAAGGGATTTCATTAGAGAACCAGGCCGCCTTTGCCGCGCGCCAGCAGCTTTCCAATTTATTCAACGGAGTGCCCTTATCGATTTGGTATGATTGGAAAAACGACGGGCCGGACCCAAATGAGAACGAAAATAATTTTGGGACAGTGTTGCCCGATTTAACCCCTAAACCGGCTTACGTCGCCATCCAAACGTTGACTCACGAGCTGTCAGGCTACCGCATTCTGCGGCGTGTGGCGCTGGAAAGTGAGCGGGATTACGTTCTGGTTTGCCAAGGGGATGGGAATCATCAAAAGCTGGTTGCCTGGACGCTGAGCGAGCCGCATTCAGTGAGCCTGGTGCTCAACCAAAGCGCGAGCACAAGTTTGCCGGGGCACAAGGGGAATGGAGAGGGTTTCAATGCGAGCATCCAGGGGAGCGCCCTGGTACTGGAGTTGAGCGCCGCCCCGCAATACGTCTCGCTTGAAGGAGTTGGTCTGAAGGAGAGCACAACGCGGTAAGGAGCTGTCAAAGGCCATTTCTTGGGGCACACGACCACGCCTTTTCAGGGGAATGACCATAGGGGCTGACCAAGGAAACCCATGGCGAGCAGGTGGTTTACGTGGTCACATTTAAGAATCATGGCCACACACACCGCTGTATATCACCGCAGATGGGTCCTTGCTGAAAGGCCAAACCACAGTAGAACCGAGAGGATTGGAAACCTCCTTGCTTCAAACGCTGCTTTCCAATTGACGCGCCGATGCGCACCTGTTGGAATCTGCCCTCGAATCGCACCAGAGCATGAGCAGCCTCCCCCGGCGCAGCAGCACAGTGATAATCTCGCTGCTGCTTTTTATCTCTGGAATCGCTGATTCTCAGGCCAGTAATCGCATCACCAAACAACAGTCGCTCGATGAATGGCGGAGCTTAACCTCCTCGAACGCGCTGCCGCCAAGGGTGCTCGTCAAAGGCGACCAGGTCCGCTTTTATTTTCACAATCAAGGGGGGATCGAGGTGTTTAATTCGCATTGGACCCGGCTGCGGGTGCCCATCGGGCGGTACCGGGTCAATTCGGCGCTGTTGCACTGGAACCAGCGGCTTTCGAGGATGCCACCGCCCGAGAGGGGTTGGCGCGGGGCGACGGTGATTGCCGGCGCCGAATGGCGGCAACTGACCACCAATGTCATCAGCCGGTTGACCCCACAATCCCCCGGACACGGCGCATATTACCAGGCGTTTCTAGCGGACCGTCTGCTGTTCCGGGATGCCCAAGGCCATCCCCGCTTTGCGTTATTGGGCGAACAGCCAAAGGACATCATCGTGGACCATCAATACTCGATGAGCGAGACGCTCGAGTTGCTGGCGCGGCTCTTTGACGAGCAATTCGCGAGCAGTCATTCAGGCGACTCGCTCTTCCTGATGATGGCTCCTGACGGCAAGCGGTTCACCGAACCGCTCCTGCTCGACCGCCAGCGGCGCCAATGCGTTCTTCTGGCGCCCGCTGCCTTGTATGATTCAACGGAGCGCGGCGGCACTTTGGCGGTAACCGTTCAGGGGCTGGGCGCGTTGGCCGAAGGGCAAGGACTTTCCATTCTTAAAAACCCGGTCTCAACCGCTGCTCGGGCCGGAGATTTCGCTATGGAAACCCTGCTGAGCCTCCTGCGGTTGCCGCTGCCGAAACTGCGCCACGATGTGCCGCCCCTGGCGCACAATCCGCCGATGGATTTAGCCGGCTGGGATGCGTGGTTGGACCGCTACACCGGCACGCGCCTGCAGGATGCTTCTCTCGATTTGCTGATTGATGGGGATCAGTACTTTCCAAGGTTGTACCAGGCCATCGCCGAGGCCACCGATCACATCCACATCAATGTCTATATATTTGACCGCGACGATGTGGCAGTGAAGGTGGCCGACCTGCTCAAGCGCCGCTCGGCGGAGGTGCAAGTCGAGGTCATTATGGACCGCATGGGGAGCATTGTTGCCGGCCTGGTGCCGCCCGCCACGCCACTGCCCGAGGATTTTGACCAGCCTCCCTCGATAGTGGCTTATCTGCGCGCGGGTTCCCAAGTGCATGTGCATCAGTTTTTAAATCCCTGGTTTTCTTCGGACCATTCAAAGGTGCTGATTTTTGATGGAACGCGCGCCTTTGTGGGCGGGATGAACTTCGGGCGTGAATACCGCTATGAATGGCATGACCTGATGGTCGAGTTGCAAGGACCCATCGTCCATTCTCTCGAAAGCGAATTCCACCGGATGTGGGCGCACGAAGGGCTGTTTGGGGATTTGGGATACACCGTTGCGCTGTTGAACCCGCCGCCGGCGCGCGCGCAACGGGCCGGCGGAGCGTGGGCCAAGGTGCGGCTGTTGCCCACCAAGACAGCTTGGAAACCTTTCTCGCAAGCTGTGGTGGGTTCAATCCGCCGGGCTCAAAGCTTTGTCTATGCCGAAAACCCGTACCTGTTTGATAAAAGAGTTCTGCTCGCCCTGGTCAAGGCGCGCCAGCGGGGAGTGGATGTTCGAGTGATACTGCCCTGCATCAATGATTTCAAGGCTGCTGGCCGGAGCAATCTGGTCATTGCCAATTACCTTCATGAGCATGGTATTCGGGTCTATTTCTACCCGGCAATGACCCACGTCAAGGGCCTCCTGGTGGATGGTTGGGCGGTCGTGGGCTCGGGCAACCTCAACAACTTCAGCATCCGCTACAACCAGGAACAGAACATAGCCACATCCGATCCGGCCTTCGCCGCGCGTTTGAAACGGGATTTGTTCGAGGCCGATTTTAACCGCTCCTATGAGATGACCCAGCCTATCTCAGTTGATTGGGTGGATTTTCTTTCCGATCTGGTGCTCGAGGGGTTTTGAGAGTTGGGTTTGGTGGCTGAAGGATGCCTAAGAAGGCCACAATCCAAATGAAGGATAGCGATTCTCATGGAGTGCGCCGGCAAAGCGCAGCGACGACGGAGCTTTTGGCCGCATCAGCGAAGTCCAAAGCGGCGTCGCGCTTCTCTTGCCGCCGCACTCCAAAAAGCGCGTTGGCTGTGTTCCGACGCGGGCGCGCTCGCCATTTCCAAACGTCGCTACCAATGCCTGTGGAAGCCGGGCCCAAAGTAGAACTGAAGTCCTGGGCCGTAATATACTGGGGGCCCATAGTAGATGGGCGGTGGGCCATAATAAGGGCCGTATCCCGGGTATCCATAAACTGGCGGTTCGAGAGGCGGGTTGGCCAGCGCCGGGTGATTCATGTCGAAATAAATCCGCTGCGGGATGTGGTCCTCCGGGGTAAAGAACCGCCCGGTCCGAAAGACCCTGATTTGGGGGAATTGATTTGTCGTCAGGGGAAGGGCACGGACAATGTAATAATAAGAGCCGAAATCGTGGAAGGTTCCGTCTTTGTCCCCAAAGATTTTCAAATGCGCGGGGCTGACGCCCACGTCCTCGCCGTTGGCATCGATGTGCGCGCCGGGTGGTGAGGCTTCCACCAGCACGTCGTAAGCGATGGTCCCGTGCGGGCCGCGTTCGACTCCGGGTGGAACGCTTTGGCAAGCCCCTAACAGCAACATCAACAACAGACCGGCCCCTGGAATGCACAACTTTTTCATCCTGCAAGAATGTACGCGTGGAGTTTTGAAAGGCAACTCGGTGTCTTTAAGGGGCGCCCTTTGCGAGCTGCGTGACTTCGCCGGTGGTAACGGGCTGGGTTCCTTTTTGGAATTTTTGGGCAACCAGGCTGGTGGTGGCGAGCAGCACCACCGCGCAAATCAGGTAAGGCAATGCGGGCCAAATGGGTAACAAGCCGGTGGCGAAGATTGGGCCCAGAATACGCGCCAAGCTGCCGGCTCCTTGGGCTACGCCTATATTCGCGCCTTGCTCGTGCTGGGGCGTGAGATTGGAGAGCAAACCAAAGAGCGGTGGCCGGACGAGGCTCGTACCGACGGAAAGCAGGGCAAGGGCCCCAAGCATTGCCAGCCAGGGGCGCCCGGCAGAACGAACGAGGATGCCCCACGAAAGCTGCGCCGGCCCGCTGATGAAGGGCAAAAGCGCCAAACTGGCAGCGGTCAGAACCAGGCTTAAGGCGATCAGCCTTGGTTCCCCGAGCATTTTGACCAATCTGCCGATGGCCCCGCCCTGCACAGCGGCGCCGATCAAACCACAAAAAACGAACAGGTAGGCTATGGTCGAGGCGGAGGTCTCGTCACTTTGGATGTTCAAATGAAAATTATCGCTGACTAACAGCGGCAGGGTGCTCTCGAAACAACTGAAACAAAACGTCGCCAGAAAAAAGACAATGACCAGCAGCCCGATTTTGGGCTGCGTCAGCGTATGTGCCCATTGCTGGAAATGCGGGCGCGGGGCAGCCTGTTGAGAATCCGGCTTGCGGCTCTCGGCAAGGATAAAAAAGGCGAGCAGAAAATTGGCCGCACAAAAACCCGCGGCAATGGCGCCAGGCCCGGTTGGACCGATGTGTTTAAGACTCAGGCCGCCAATAGCAGGGCCGAAAATGAATCCGAGGCCAAAAGCCATGCCGATCAGACCCATCCGGCTCGATCTCTTCTCTGGCGGTGTTATGTCTGCGATATAGGCCTGGGCAACTGTGATATTGCCGCCGCATACCCCTGCAAGCGAGCGCGACAACACCATTAGCCAGAGGGCAGCCAGGTGGTTTTGAAGGCCCGAACTGATTGCAAACAATACATAGGAACCCGCCGCCCCAGCCGTGCTCAGCAGCAAAATAGGCCGGCGCCCATGACGGTCCGACAAGCGCCCCCAGATGGGGGAGAAGATGAACTGCATAGCGGAAAACGAGGCGATAATCAGCCCAATCTCCCAGCCATGAGCCCCGAAGTGCCGGCTGTAAACCGGCACCAGCGGGATAACAATTCCAAATCCGATCAGATCGATAAGGACCGTCAGAAGAATTACCAATACAGAGGGCCTTCTCATCGATTCTCAACCGATGGTTTCAGCGCTCGCTCCAATTGAGCTTCAAATAACATAAGCCTAAAGTTTAGTTCCAGTTTGGAGCGAGTCAAGGGAGGGCGCGGCGTGCGGGGAATCGCTCTTCATGCCTTTATGAATTGAAGATTGCGTCTGCCGCCCCGTTGTTGCAACATAGACCCGGCAACGCACCGAGAATGAAGGGGTCCGGGTTGGCGCTCTCGGTTTGGCGTCCACGCAGATTTGCAAAGACCATGGCGCAGTCAAAATCAGATCCAGCAAAGGATAAGAGGACACGGATTCTCCTCGTGGACGACCACGCGGTGGTGCGCTATGGGATTGCGCAGCTTATCAATCGGCAGCCCGACATGGCCGTATGCGGGGAGGAAGAGAATGCCTCCAACGCCTTGAGCGCGATTGGCAAACTCAAGCCCGATCTGGTCATTGCCGACATTTCGCTCAAAGACAGCAGCGGCCTGGAATTGATGCGCAATATCCGGGCACAATATACCGGCTTGCCGGTACTGGTAGTCAGCGCGCACGACGAATCCATTTACGCCGAAATCGCGTTTCGAGCGGGGGCGCTGGGCTATCTGATGAAGCAGGAGGCGCTTGAGAAGGTGATTGCCGCCATCCGGCGCGTGTTGAGCGGCAACATTTATGTCAGCGATGTCCTGGCAGCCAGGATGCTCCAGCAGCAAGTGCAGGGCAAACCCGACCTGCAACAGTCGCCGGTCAAAGGCTTGAGCGACCGTGAGTTGGAAGTCTTTCAATTAATCGGTCAGTGGAAAAAGACCAGCGAGATTGCCCAGGAGTTGCACTTAAGCATAAAGACCATCGAGTATTACCGGGAGCAGATTAAACGAAAGCTGAACCTGAAGAATTCAGCAGAATTGACCCAGCACGCCACGGCCTGGGTGCAGCGAGAATTGCCCACCTGAGAGCCGGTCCGGAGCAGTCTGAAAGGAAGATGTGCCTATTGTTGTTATTGCTCATTTGCATTACACCCGATCATTCCCCAAATGTTTGGGACCGGGGATTCCCCGGGATGCGAGCGCGGTTTTTACTGGGCGAATAACTGTGGCTTGCCCCGATTGTTTGTGGCGTTGAGTTGGGTCATTGTCACCTGTGAACGCAGAAAAGAAATTCTATGAAAATGGATTCGATTGCCACTCCGGTCCGCCTGCCTGCTCCTGGTTCAGCCCTGTTGTTTGCAAACTCTCAACCGGCCTCGAAACGGCCTGCCTCCACTATGGGTCTCGCTAAAAGCACCGACAAACCGATTCGGGTGCTCTTGGCTGACGACCATCCTATCGTGCGCAAGGGCCTGGCCGCTTGTCTGGCCCAGACTCCAGGAATCGAAATCATCGGCGAGGTGGGAGATGGCCGCGAAGCGGTCCGCAAAGCGTGCGATTTATGCCCCGACCTGGTTCTGATGGACATCGACATGCCCCACATGAACGGGTTGACCGCTACTGAGCAGCTCCGCAAGGAAAAACCCGAGGTCAAAGTCATTATTCTCACCATGCACAGTAATCCGGATTATGTGCTGCGCATTCTGCACTCCGGGGCGCGGGGCTACGTCCTCAAAGAGGCGCCCCCCGCCGAAGTCATTCGCGCCATCCAACTGGTCCAGGCAGGCGAGACTTTTTTCAGCCCGGATGCGGCCCGGGTGGCTCTGAATCAATTCGTGCGCGGCGGCAGCGGGGCGGGTGCTGCCACGCAGATTAGCAATCGCGAGCGGGAGGTCCTGGTGGCCATCGCCGAGGGCCTGAGCAACAAAGAAATTGCCTCCCGCCTCAACGTGGGGGTTCGGACCGTCGAGACCCATCGCGAGCGCATTATGCGCAAGCTCAATATCCATAGCGTCGCGGGCTTGACCCGGTTTGCTATTCAGAAGGGTTTGGTTCCATTGAACAAACCTTAGGACTACCGCAGTCCAAGACCCCTGGCGCGCCCTGTTATGCAAGTCCGCGCGAAGCGTCGTGGAGACTGCGCCAGTGCTCTGGCGCTTTCGGGCGGCCCTTGCGTTAAGGTCTGCTCCCATAGCCAGCGGCATTGAACGGGTGCGGACGTGGTGAGAACGGGAGGGCTCCGGAGCTCCTCAAAACTTTTTTCGACTTGGACAGCCTTTGTCCATGGGGCCTGTTAGCCTCTAAACAAAAACTTGTTGAATGACCAAATCTCTCCAACTCATTCACACCCCTTTTGTGGAAAAGCTGTTAAAAGCTGTTATCAAATTCCGATAACTCAGGTTTGATTGGCAAAGCAAACTTTTGTTCTGTAGCTGGCATGATCGACTCTATTTCAGAAGGCGCTGGACCCTCACCCGATGTCAAACGCGCCCGCCACCGCAAGCCCGCTGCCGCTGCCGGCCCAAATGTCGATCGGCTTCCCCCCCATTCCCCGGAAGCCGAGCAAGGAGTGCTGGGGTGTGCGCTGCTGTCGCCCAATGACTGCATGGGCGTATGCATCGAGAAATTCAAGAGCGGCGAGGAGGTTTTTTACGACATGCGCCATCAAGCCATCTACAAGGCGCTGGCGGAGATGTACGACGCGCGCGAGGCCATCGACCTGATAACGCTGCAGCAACGGCTCAAGGACAGGCAGCTCCTGGAACAGGTCGGGGGCCTGGCGTATTTGTCCGTCCTGCCCGACACGGTGCCTTCGGCGGCGAATCTGAGCTATTACATAGAAATCGTGCAGGAGAAATTCCTGTTGCGAAAAATGATTCATGTCTGCACGGAGGTGGTGGGGCGGGTATATGATTACGAAGGAGAAGTGGATGCGTTGATGGATGAGGTCGAGCGCGACATCCTGCGGATCAGCGAATCCCGGGTGCAGGTCAACACGAGCGCCATCAAAGAGCTGGTCAAAAAGGCCATCAACACCATCGAGGATTTTCACCAACGCCAGGGGACTCTCACCGGGGTGGGCACCGGTTTTGTGGACCTGGACAAGATGACCAGCGGCCTGCATGGGGGCGAGATGGTTGTGATTGCGGCCCGGCCATCGGTGGGCAAGACGAGCCTGGCCATGAACATTGCCGAGCACGTGGCACTCGAGGACCGCCTGGCGGTGGGTGTCTTCAGCCTAGAAATGACCTCCGAATCGTTGGTCCTGCGCATGCTCTGCTCCCGTTCCCGTGTGAACCTGCGCAACGTGCGCGAGGGGTTTCTTGCCGAACGGGATTTTCCCAAGCTTACAGGGGCGGCGGGGGCGCTGGCCAAGGCCCCTTTGTTCATCGACGATTCGTCTGCTTTATCGATCCTGCAGTTGCGGGCCAAAGCGCGGCGAATGCACCAGCAATATGGCATCAAGCTTTTCGTCATTGACTACCTCCAACTCCTCCATTCTACTTCGCGTCGCGCGGAGAACCGGCAGCAGGAGATAGCCGATATTTCCGGCGGCATCAAGGCGCTGGCCAAAGAACTCAACGTCCCGGTCATCGTCTTGAGCCAGTTAAACCGCGAAATGGAACGGGATAAGAACCGGGCCCCGCGGCTATCAGACCTGCGCGAATCGGGGGCGATTGAACAGGATGCCGACGTGGTGGGTCTGCTGTATAAGCCAAAGTCGGGTGAGGACGATGACGGCGGAGCAGTGGCCGCCGAAGAAGATGCTGTGCCGGTGAATCTATTGATAGCCAAACAACGCAACGGCCCGACCGGCGACGTGAATCTCACGTTTCTGAAATCTTATACACGGTTTGAGAGCGCAGCCAAGGTAAGCGACGAAGACGTGCCAAACTGAGAGACGATGAAATTACTGTTCCGCCTTTGCGGGCTGGTGCTGCTGCTTGTGGGTTGTGCTCCCGCCTGGGGGCAGTTGGCTGCGCCCAAAGTCGCCAAGGTCCTCATCAAGCACGTTGGCCCCGCTTCGGTCAGTGATGAATTAATCCGGGCGAATATTCGGATTAAGTCGGGGGACTCTTATCTGCCCGCTGCCGTCGATGAAGATGTTCGCAGCCTGTACGCGACGGGGCTCTTCTATAATGTGCGCGTCTCAAGGGAGGATACCCCTGCTGGGGTCGTTTTAACGTATCTGGTGCAGGGTAATCCGCGTCTGGTCGAAATTCGTATTCAGGGCAACAAGCGCATCTCGACGGCCAAACTGCGCAAGAGCATTACAGCCAAAGTCGGGGAGCCCTTCAGCGAGCGCAAACTCTTCACTGACACCCAGGAACTCCAAAAGCTCTATCAAAAAAAGGGCTACCCGGCCACCAAAGTGCAGTACTCGTTCAATGTTGATGAAAACACCGGGCGCGCCACCGCCATATTCGACATCAAGGAAAGCCCGAAGGTAAAAATTCGCGAAGTGGATTTTATCGGCGCGCAGGCATTCAAGCAACGGCAGTTGCGTAAGGTGATTAAGACGCGTAAGCGGTGGATGTTTTCCTGGATAACCGGCAGCGGGGTGCTGAAAGACGAGCAATTCGATGAAGATAAGGAAAAGCTCGTTGAATTCTATCGCGATCACGGCTATCTCGATTTCGAGATTAAGAACATCGAGTTTACCTATCCTTCACCCAACCGGATGATCATCCGGTTCCTCGTTTATGAAGGAACCCAATACCACGTTGGCTCGGTCAAGTTCATCGGGAACAAGGTTTTCAGCACGGCTAACATTACTAATGGGCTGCGCGTGGTCCATATCATGAAAGGAGAAAAGGGCAAACTCGGACCCAACAACTTGCCGATGGACGCAGGGGATGTGTTCACCCCCAAGGGCTACACCCAGGACAGCGAGGAGGTCGAGGATTTCTACGGGTCCAAGGGTTATATCGATGTGAGTCCCGGCACGCGGGGGCTGACCGTCGTGCGAATTCCCAACACCGAGACCGGCACGATCGACCTGGAGTTTCGCATCGACGAGGGGCACAAATCCTACATCGAAAAGGTCGAAATCCGCGGCAACATCAAAACCAAAGACAAGGTCATCCGGCGCGAACTGGCGGTGTCGCCCGGCGAAACGTTCGATATGGTCCGGGTCAAACGCAGCAAGCAACGGCTGGAGGGCCTTCTCTATTTCGACAAGGTCGATACACGCCCTGACCCGACGGATATCCCCGACCACAAGAACCTCATTATCGGTGTGGACGAGAAGAACACGGGTAACCTGACCATGGGCGCCGGGTTCAGCTCGGTCGATTCGCTGGTCGGGTTTGTGGAATTAACGCAGGCCAATTTCGACATTTTTCATCCCCCGAGCTTTACGGGAGGCGGCCAGCGTTTCCGGCTGCGCCTGGCCCTGGGCATCTTCGAGCAGGATTACATGGCGACGTGGGTCGAACCGTGGTTTCTGGGACACAAGCTCCAATTGGAACTGGACCTGTATTATCGCGACCTGGCCTTCCTGAGCATCAATAATGTGTATGATGTGATTCGGGCTGGTGGAAAGGTGAGCCTGACCCGGGCTTTGGGCAGCGATTTTCTCATCGGCAGCGTTAGCTATACGCTGGAAGACGTCGGTATCACCCTTAACCCCGGTTGGGACCAATTCAACACGCCGCCGTCGATTTACAACGAGCGCGGATATAATCTGTTGTCCCGCGTGGCCGCCTCACTGGCCTACGACACCCGCAATAGCGTCTTATTGCCCAACAAGGGCCAGCGCACCGAGCTGGATACCGAATTTGTTGGCGGTCCCATTGGCGGAGACAAGGAATTCTACAAGGTCGAGGCAAAAACCCAATGGTATTTCAAAGGCTTTGCCAAAGGCCATGTCCTGGAGCTGGGTGCCGAGGGCGGGGTCAAAAAAAGTCTCATCGCGGGCGATGTCCCTTTCTATGAGCGCTATTTCCTGGGCGGCCTCTACTCCTTGCGCGGCTTCCAATTTAACGACGTCGCCCCGCGCGAGCGGAAACCGGACGGAACCTATTATGATGAGCCGGTGGGCGGAGATACGTATTGGTTTGGTTTCGCCGAGTACAGCATTCCCATTATCGAGCAGGAGCACGGGATCGGAGTGCGGTTTGCGGTTTTTTACGATATCGGCAATGTTTTGGCCAACCCTTACGCCTTTAATCTCAGTGGCTTTAGCGATGACTGGGGCGTGGGGCTGCGGCTGAACCTGCCCATCGGCCCTATCCGCCTGGATTACGGCATCCCCATTCACCACGATCAGTTCAATCCTGGCTCGGGCCAGTTCCAATTCGGGGTTGGCTACACCCGGAATTTCTAACGAGGCGCTGCCTCAGACCCCGCAGAGCGAGACACTAATTTCACGAATTAACACCCAGTGTCACCTTTTGCGAGCGCGGGAGAATTTTTAGGAATCCGCATAAACGCGCCTTGACATAATTAAAGTCAAGGTGTTATCTGTCCTGGGTAATCAGATTAGCAATCCTATGAGACACCTTGGGATTAGCATGGAACCGCGCCGGGCCTGAACGTCCCATGTGGTTGAGTTGTCTTTAACAGACAGGCTGCCGCCTCTGGGCCCGTTTTTTGAGTTGGCGGCGTTCATGAATTCTGATTGTCTTAAGGTATGAATTATTGGCTACGGAGATTACTTGCTGGATTGATTTTGATGTCGCTGCTGACTGGCTCGGCGTGGGCGCAGAACCACATTGCAACGGTGGACTTGCGCAAGCTCTTTGACAATTACTGGAAAAAGAAACAGGCCGAGGCGCAGCTCCAGGAGCGCACCGCCGATATCCAAAGAGAAGATAAAAACATGATCGATGACTATAAGAAGGCCAAAGACGATTACCAGACGTTGCTGACCAGCGCCAATGATCAGGCCGTGTCATCCGAAGAACGGGACAAGCGGAAGAAGGCTGCCGAAGATAAATTCAAGCAGATGAAGGACCAGGAGGACATGATCACTCAATACGAGCGCCAGGCGAGCACGAAAATCGGCGAGCAACGCAACCGGATGAGAACCAGCATTATTGATGAAATCCGCAAAGTTGTGGATGCCAAAGCCAAGGTAGCGGGTTACAGCCTGGTGATTGATATCGCCGCCGAAAGTGTCAACACCACGCCCATCATCCTTTACTGCAACAACGAGAGCGACATCACCGATGCCGTCTTGGCCCAACTCAACGCCACCGCTCCGGCTAATGCGGCCAGCACACCTGATAAGCCCGCCGCGCCAAAGGCTGGCAAACAGTAACCCTTTCAACTCTGGCTTAGCCGCTGCGCGGGTTTTTCGAACAACATGGCGTGGGCTTCCTCCAGGATGGCCGGTATGCGCTTTGCGAACGGGCTGGCATCAAGGCAGCCGTCGAATGTTGCCTTATTGAGCCGGCCCGCGTTCTCTCCGGGGAACCAATGGTCAGCTTGGCCCAGCAAATTGTAACGCATTTTGCCCCAATCGACCAAATCCAGCGCCTTGGCGTAGGTCCACAGACGCAGGATTTCCAGGATATTCACGTGGCCCGGAACATCCACGTATTGCGGCAGGCCGTCCGGCCAACGGGCGCACCACTCCTCCCCTAACAGGCGCTGCATCTCCCGGCGCAAGCGCTGCTCGATTGGACCAATCGTCTCGGCCAAACGGTCGTAGAATTCCAGCGCCCGAACGTGCTCGTCGAAATCCGAAGGGCGCGCTACGCCACAACTGAGGGTATGGACCTGCGGTTGCGCCAGGCAATACAGGTCGTTGAACTGCATGGGCGTCAAGGGCGCGCACAACTCGACCAGCTTGGCCGGGGGCGCGTAGAGCTTGCCGCCCTTGTCATTTGGACTGATGATAAAAACGCCCATGTCGCGAGCCTGTGCCGCTTCGATAGCCGGCCAGTTGAGGTCATTAACAAAGTACCAGTGGAGGTTCAGGTAATCGAATTCGGCGCTTTGGACGGCTTCCAGGATAATATCGGTGGTGGCGTGGGTCGAGAAACCGACGAAGCGGGCGCGGCCTTCCTTTTGGAGTTGGCGCGCCGCGGCGAGGCAGCCGTTTTTCTGCAAGGCGAACTGGAGCAGCTCCCGGTTATTGATGCCATGCAACGCAAGCAAATCGACGTGCTCCAGCCGCAAAAAGCCCAATGATTTTTCAAAAGTGTCCAGGAATTCGCGCGCCGTTGGTTTTGGGGGGATTTTGGTTTGAACGATGATCTTATCGCGTGGCAGCCGGGGAAGGATGCGGCCCAATTGCATTTCGGAGGAGCCGTAACCGCGAGCGGTTTCGATATGGTTGATGCCCAGCTCAACGGCCCGGTTAATACAGGCCTCGAGGTTGGCCTGGCCGTCGGCAGGGATTTCTTCGGCGCGCACATCCTGCCATTTGAATTGATAGCGCATCCCGCCGCAGGAAAACACGGGCATGGCGAGGTCCGTGCGGCCAAAACGTCGATACTTCATGCGAGCGGCAAGATAGGAGGGAAAACTCCAATGTTCAAACCACTTCGTAATCCCAGGTTTCAGGAGGGAAAAACCCCATGGCCCTCTCCAGCCCGGCTCGTCTATGCTGCCATAGTTCCATGCGGGTGCTACTTCAAAACACCGAGACGCGGCTCTACTACGCCGGTCCAGACCGTTGGACCAAACATGCGCTGGACGCGATGGATTTCGAGTACGTCGAGCACGCGGCGCGAATGTATGAAATCGAAGATTTGGCCTATGCCCAGATCGTTTTGGACCCGGGCTTGCCGGGGATCGCGCGTTTGCCCATCCGCGTTGCCAAACATGTCGAGGCGCAGGAATAAACCGTCATTGGGGCGGCAAGAGCCGTTTTCTGCTTCATAATTGCTCCGTTCTAATTCATCATTGCCGGGTGATCCGAAATATCATTTTGGATTGGTCAGGAACCTTGGTGGATGACCTCCCCGCTGTTTGGGAAGCGACAAATTACGTCCTGGTCCAGGCGGAGCGGGCGGAGTTGAGTCTCGATGAGTTCCGGGCCGAGTTTTGTTTGCCATTCACCCTTTTTTACGACAGGCATGCGCCGCATGTGTCTCTGCCGCAGTTGGAGACCTGGTTTCACAGCCGTTTCCGCCAGGTGCAGGATTCGGTTTGCGCGCTCCCGCATGCCCGCGAGTTCCTCGAATTCTGCCGGGCCCGCAAGCTGCGGACGTTTTTGCTAAGCACCATACACGGCGATCATTTCGCTGCGCAATCGGAGACGACCGGGTTGGAGCAGTTCCTCGAGAAGTGCTATGTTGGTATCCAGGACAAGCGCCAAAAAATCCACGAAATCCTGGCCGAAAATCGCTTGGCTCAGGATGAGACCCTTTTTATCGGAGACATGCAGCATGACGTCGAGACCGCCCGGCACGGTGGCATCCATTCCTGCGCGGTACTGACCGGCTACAACACCCTCGAACAACTTCGCGCCGCCGGCCCCGAGCTCATTGTCGAGCATCTTGGCGAATTGCGCGAAGTCCTCGAGCAAAACGGTCTGAGGCTCAAATCCATCTCAAATTCGGTTGGGCAGAGCCATCCGCTCGCGACGGTGGGGGCGCTGGTTTTCGATGCCGCGGGGCGCGCGCTCATGATTCGCACGCACAAATGGTCCAATTTATGGGGTATCCCGGGCGGAAAAATTCGTTGGGGCGAGAGCGCCCTGGCTGCGTTGCGCCGCGAGATCAAAGAGGAAACCGCCTTGCGCGTCACGAGCATTGAGTTTGTTATGGTGCAGGACTGCATTCACTCGAAGGAATTTTATAGGGACGCCCACTTTGTTTTGCTCAATTACACCTGTCGCTGTATTGGAAAACCCGCTGTCCAGTTGAATGAGGAGGGGCGCGAGTTCCGGTGGCTAAGGCCAGACGAGGCCATGGCGTTGCCGCTAAACCAGCCCACACGCAAGCTGCTCCTGGCCGTCATCAAGGCTGCCGGCAAGGGCCGCAAACCGCCTTCGCGCGGCCAACCGCATTCCGGCCGGCGAAAAGCGCCTAAGCCGTAACCGGTTCAATTTGAACAGGAGATAACAGAGAAAACAGAGGTGTGAACATGAAGCCAAAACTATATCTTGCGCCCTTGTGGCTGCTCACTAAATGGAGAGACGCTGTTTATGCCTCCATTGCCCACAAGGGTTCTTCAAGAATCTCTGTTCTCTCCGTTTCCTCCTGTTGCTTTCTGCATGTTTCGGGCTAAGACTGGATGAACTCAAGCGGGCAAAATCGAACTTCGAGTTCCAAGGGCCGCGCCCGACGCCCATCCGGTCGGCTCCGCAGGAGCACCCGCTCAGAATCGAAGCGCAACGCAAGTGGCGGCCAAATTGCCATTGTCGATTTGGAGGTGTTCTATCGGGTGGGGGTCTCTGAGGAAGAACGCGCCCGGCCACAGCGGCTATTATTATCGGTTCGTATGGAGTGCGATTTCGGAGCGGCATCCGACAGCGATGACATTCGCGACACGATTAACTACCAGGCCGTCGCGGAAGGCTTGCTGTCTTTTGGCGCGGGCGGTGAATGGAAACTGTTGGAAAAACTCGCGCCCGACCTGGCCGAATTTATCCTAACACGTTACCGGGCGCGGTCCGTCGAGCTTGAGATTAAGAAATTCGTCATCCCACAGGCCCGCTATGTTTCTGTGAGGTTTTTTGGGGAGGCTTGAGCCGTCTGAGGTCTTGAATGGCCGCATCAATCGTTCAGCCCGGATAGCCCGAGATGTAAGTCTGCAACTGATGGATGGTCGTGCTTTGCGCTGAGATGATCCAATTGACCAGGTCGCCAATGGAAACGACCCCGACAATCCGGTCCGCCTCCAGGACTGGCAGATGGCGGATGCGATGTTCGGTCATCAGCCGCATGCATTCCTCGATGGTGCTGTCGGGCGTCACTTGAAAAAACTGGCCGGAGAGGATTTCCTTGACGGCGGTTTGTTTCGAGGATTTGCCTTTCAACGCGACTTTGCGCGTATAATCGCGCTCGGAGATGATGCCGATGAGTTTGTTGCCTTCGGTGACCAGCAGGGCGCCGATGTTCTTATCCGACATCATCTGGATAGCATCGAACACAGTTGCATCGGGGGAGATGCACCAGACGTTGCTGCCTTTGGTGTTGAGGATTTCCGCGATTGTCCCGGTTGGATTCATGGTTAGGTTCTCTTTCGCCTAGGGCGAGCGCCGGAACAGGTGGCGCCAACGCAATGCCCCGCATCCGGTGCCCGCAGGTGACATTAGGTGCTTACGTTTAATTTACCGCAACAGCTAAACTTTATCACCATTTTGATTTGATGAACAGCAAAAAATTGCGAGACAAAGCATTCGACACGGCGGGCATTTCACCGCCCCCCACCCCAGTAGCAGAACACCTGCATTGCTGTCCTGATTGCCCGGTGGAAGCCTATGGCCTGAATGGTATCAGCCCGAGCCAAGCCAGCGCAATATTCCCGAGGGTCGCTCCCCGCATCGCGCCGCAGCAAATCGAGCGAAGAGTTCATCCCAAGGGAAGCTTCGCAGGCAGAGATAAGTGTCGAAGGCCGCAGGGTCAACTTGACCAACCTGCAAAAGGTGTTCTGGCCTCAAGACGGCATCACCAAAGGTGATTTGCTGCGTTATTATGCCTGGATTTCTCCTTTTCTGCTGCCACACCTGATTGATCGGGCGATGGTCATGAAGCGCTATCCCAACGGCGCGGCGGGCCCTTTCTTCTTCCAAAAGCGGGCTCCCACTCCGCGTCCGGAGTGGATTGAGACCTGCTCGATCGCGCACTCCTCGGGGAGCATCATCGAATTCCCTGTAGTGCGGGATTTAGCTTCTTTGTTATGGACAATAAACCTGGGTTGCATCGATCTGAACCCCTGGTACGCCCGGTGCGACGACGTCTATCGCCCTGACTACCTGCATTTTGATTTAGACCCGGTCGAGGGCACCCTGTTTGGGCGGGTTTGCGAAACCGCCCTGGTGGTTCATCGCGCGCTGGATGCGCTCAAGGTCCCGAATTTCGCAAAAACGACTGGTTCCAGGGGCATACACGTTTATGTCCCGATTGTTCGGGGTCCCACGCAGAAACAGGTCTGGACGTTCGCCAAGGAGCTGGCGCAAACGATGAGGCAACTACACCCGGAACTCATTACAGCGGAATACCGCGTGGCCAACCGGCCAAAAGGCCGGGTGTTGGTGGATTACAATCAGAATGCCTGGGGGCGTACCCTGGCTTCGGTTTATTCCGTCCGGCCTAAAGCGCGCGCGCCGGTCTCGATGCCGCTGACCTGGGCCGAAGTGGAAGAGGGGATTCGTATCGAGGATTTTCGCCTGGATAATGCGCCACAGCGCTTGCGCGAGAGGGGGGACCTTTGGAAACCGCTGCTGCAGGAACGGGGCCGGTTCAAACTCCAAACGCTCTTGTGAGCCTGCCGATACAACCCCCTTTCCTCCCAATGGAAGCCTGCGCGCTTTCAATCCTGCCACGCGAACTCGCCGGTGTTGACCTGCCAATCAAGGCCGAAAAAGCCCGCCGCGCGGACACCCGCTATATCCTTTGTGAGCAGTTCCGGAGTGGCCAACAGGCAATCAGGAAACCCGGCACCTGAGAGGAAGTATGGCACTCGTTCAGTCAGGCGCAGCCCGGGCAGTCCCGAACCCGAAATGACGCCGACCAAGGCGTTATCATCCTGGGGATTGGGCTGCAGAAACAAGCAGGCCAGGTCATCCCCGGAAAAAAGATGCGAGCCGATTTTCACTTCGCCCCGGTGGACCTGAACCGGGCTGGACGCCAGCAACACAGGCCAGGCCGAGTTGCAATCCGCATTGCCATACAGGATGACATTACGGACTTTTATCTTATGTTTGCCGCGCGAGCGCTTGCCATCCTTAGCCCTCTCCGTGAGATAGGCGCTGTCGGACATCAAGGGCACTGAACCGTTGCCGCGATACCAAAACGTCTCGGCATCGTAGCGCGCTTTGTCCAAGGCCCAAGAGTTCTCCGCAGGTGTCCCGTGGGTGGCATAAACAAAAACCATGTGGTTGCAGAAGGCCTCGCGGAAGGGCCCTGAGCGAAGCGGGTTTTTCTCAAAGGAAGAAAAGCGGGTCTCAAGCTGCCACCGGCCATCCCGTCGAGCCACAAGAAGGGCGGGGCGGGGAATGGAACTGGGCGCCGGAGAGCCGAGGGCCTCGAGGGGGCCTGGGTTCCGAGGCGCGGGCCAAGGCACGTTTTCTATTTTCTGCCCATCCAATTCGAGTGTCAACGGCGCGCCCGGTGTGAGCGAAGGGAGAGCCAACTCGAGACGGGCGACGTTTGTAGTTGCGCCGACGATGCGGCGTTTACCTGGATCGCATTGGAGATCGACAAGGCTGGGCAGCAATGGATGTTGCTGGGCCAGGACGGTGACCCAGTGGGAGCGGGCCGAGATTGCCGGGTTAACCGTTACAAAGCGGATGCGGCGCAGACTGGCATCCGACGGGATGACGTGATGAGCGAAGAAATCGAACATGGGCGCCCAATCCACGCAATCGGCGCCGGGTTCATCCGAGATGTCCCACCAATGCCCCACACCGGGCTGTTCGTGATAGACGAAATCGTGGTGAAACCCAGCCAGGACTTTCGCCATGTGCCGCGCCTCGGAGACCGGCACGTTATCGTCCTCCGAGCCGTGCAGGATATAGACGCCTTCTTGCAAGAAATTGGTGGCCATGAGCAAGGTGTCGCTTGAGGCGGCGGCGCGGCGCAGCATCTGGGAGAGGGCGTTGGTGGCAATTGGCGCGTTGGTCGCAACATACGTGGTGAAGCTAATCCAGCCCGCGCTGGGGCCGACGGCGGCGAAGCGGCCAGGGAACAGCGCTCCCAATTGCCAGGCGCCATGTCCACCCATCGAATGGCCCGTGAGATAAATGCGGCTGGGGTCCGGGTGGTATCTGGCTTGAGCAAGGGCCAGCACCTCGAAGGCATCCCACCTGCCCCACTCCTCCCAGTCAAAGCCGTAAGGACGGCGGTTGGCAGGGCAGACAATCTGTCCCCACTTTTTGGGGGAATAGGCATCCGCCTGGCCGATGGCCTCGACGCTGGCCCCGTGAAGTGAGAGGAACAGGGCGTTGGGCGCTGCGGCAGCAGCAGCGACCGGGGCGGGATTCACCGCGTAGTACTGGACACTATCATCGATCGAGCTGAGGAAAGTCCGTTTGCACGTCTGGTCGGGCCTGCGGACTCGCAGATTCAACTCTGTTCGAAAGAACTCTTTTCGATGCCCCAAAGCCAGGGCGACTTCAATTGTTACGGGGCAATTTGTGGATGCTGGCGCTGGGCGTGGTCGAAGCAGGAAGGGGGCTTTGCGCGAGCCCAGCGGGGGGATGCTCACGAGGCGTTCCGCCGAGCCGCTGGTGAGCCCCCGGACTGAAGCCTGGACGAAATTGGTGGTTGCATTGAGGAGGACCACCGCGCCCCACACTGGCTCTCGTTCGCCGGCAACAAGGTCCGGCAACGTGGGGTCGCCTGAGGCGATGACCAGCGGGCCGGAAGGTTGCTCGAGCCTGGCGCGGAGCTGCCCCCGCGAACACTGAAATAAAAAGTCATTGGTCCCCGGCTTTAGCAAGACCGGCAGTTGGACATAGCCGGCAGAATAGGGGTCGCCGGTGCGGAGGTCGCCGTTGACATAGACCAGGTTGTGCCCGGCGGCATTGAGAAGCATCACTCGTTGAACGGCGCTGACCACCGGCCAATAGCAATACGCAACTCGCATAGCCGCCTTGCCCAATACCCCGTTCGTGTCCGCGTCCGCAGGCTCCCAGGTCCGGCTCGCGCCGTCTGGGGTCTGGACCGTTTCACCCGCTGCAGGTGCGCGCCATGTGCCGGAGACGATGTGCGCTTCGAGGCTGTCCGTGTGGAGCGCAGAACGGCCAGCCCGGCCCAACGAGCCAATGACCAGCACGTCGCGCATGGAGATGTCACCCGATGACACGGGCTGAATTTGGGCGCCGCGCAGCTCGCCAAGAACCAGGCACAGGGCGGTGCTGAGCAGGATTGTTTTAACGTATTGAAAGGTTGAGCGATTTGGTTTCACTGGCGCCTCTTATAGCATATGACCTGGGAATTGTCTGGCCATTGCGCCAAGGGTAACGTTTACCCCGGAGGGCGAGCCGCGCGCCCCTTATCATTCTGCGAAAAGGCCGAACTGCAATTTGGTGCAACCTGAACCGAGAGGACAGAATCAGGGAAGGAATTCCTCTATTATCTCCTGTTCAAACTGAATCGTTACGGCTTAGGGAAATTCCCAATTCGGAACTTCTCATGCTTTTTGCCTGACAATATGGTCTGGATGCCGAGCGCGGCTCATGGCGGTGTCATAAGTGATCAGGCATTTGCAATACAAATCATAGAGGCAATTGTCCATCAAGGTCATTCCCTCCTTGCGTCCAGTTTGGATGGTGTTTTCCAATTGGTGCATCTGGTTTTCCCGGATGAGATTGCGCACCGCATTGTTGGCCACAATCAGTTCGTAGGCCAATACTCGCCGGGTCCGGTCGGCAGCAGGGAGCAATTCCTGGGCAACGATACCCTGCAAGGCGTTGGACAATTGAAGGATAATCTGCCGTTGCGCGTTGCCTTCAAAGACCCCTACGATGCGTTCGAGGGCGTGCGAAACGCTGGGCGAATGCATGGTGGCCAGGACCAGGTGTCCTGTCTCTGCCGCCGTCAGCGCAGTTGAAATCGCTTCGTAATCGCGCATCTCTCCCACCACGATTACGTCGGGGTCCTGGCGCAAAACGTGAATCAAGGCGCGATTGAACGAGCGCACGTCGGTCAGGACCTCCTGCTGCACGACGATGGCCCGTTTGTTTTCATGGACGAACTCGATGGGGTCTTCGATGGTAACAATCTTGCATCGGCGTTCGCCATTGATGAGATCGACCATGTAATTGAGCGTCGTCGTTTTGCCGGCGCCGGTCGGGCCGGTGACCAGCACCAGGCCGTTGGGTTTGCGCGCCAGCTCGTCTATTTTGTCCGGCAAACCCAATTCCTGGCGCGATGCGATGCGTTCGCCACAGAAACGGAAGCTCATCTCGGGGTGGCCGTTTCGCCGATAAAACGTGGCGCGCACGCGCCCGGCGGCCCGGTGGAGCAGGGAGATGCACAACTCCCATTCCTGGTCGAATTTCTTCCGCTGCTGCTCGTTGAGCAGACTGAAGGCCATCTGTTCCAACTCCGCTTCGGACAGGACATCTTCATCCGCAATGATAATTTCCCCATTAACGCGGAAGGCAGGCGGGACACCGGCGACGACATGAAGGTCGGATGCATCAAAATCGCTTGCGGCCGACAGGAGCCGATCCAGCATATCGCTGCTCATAGGAGGTGATGGGGTGAGAAATGCATTGGGCGTTATTTGCGCAACAGCCGCCGCCATAACCCAAGAAGGTACGAGCCAAGGCCATTCTCTGCCAGGCGAGTCAAAGCGACACCCGCCTCGTAACATTGCGGGTTGAGTTGACGAGCCTGTGTGAAGGAAGTTCGCGCCGGACCACTCAGACCCAAGGCCTGTTGGCATTGGCCCAACTCGAGCCAAAGCAGGAAATGGCCTGCATTGGTTTCGAGGGCTTTCTGGTAGAGCTTCAACGCCAGCACAAACTGCTCGTAATAAAACCGAATCCGTCCTGCGAGCCACATGATAAACCAGTCGCCCGGGGCCAGGAGCAGGGCTTTTTCGAAGCAGAAATCCGCTCTGGGCTCTCGTCTTGCCAGCAGCACGTCGGCTCGCGCCAGCCAAACATACGGTGTGTCTCCCCGTTCCTCGATTGAAGCGTCGGAAAATGCCAATGCGCCTTGCAAATCACCACCCCGTCCCAGTGCCACGGCCTTGGCAGCGAGCAATTCCGGCTCGTGCGGGAACCGTTCGAGGGCCTTTTCCGCCCAGAGCCTGGCTTCGCGGAATTCCCCCAACTCGATGAGCATGCGGACCTGCCCGGTCCAGGCAGCGGCGTTTTGCGGATTAAATTCGAGCACCTTCGAATAGAGCCGCAATGCCGTCTCGAATTTCCCGCTCTCGAAGGCCGAGCGGGCTTCCGTTGAATAAAAGCCCTCATCTTTCAGACCCCCTGTCGAATAAAGATGGTCCTCCGATTCTCCTCCGAATTCGAGATTAACAAAACGGCTCATGCAGCCAGTTGTTGCGAGCGCCAGAACCACCGCTTCAAAGGGCGGCCAAAGAATTGCTCTTGTGACACTGTAGCCATGCGCAGCAGCAATTGTCTTAGAGCGGCTGGGGCCGCTCCGTGCCCACCTATATCAATATCGGGCCAGATAAACCAGTGTTTTTGCGGGACCACCATCTCTCCCCAATCCGGCATATAAGCCAGACGTGGCCGTGCAACCCCATTGACCTCGATAGCAACGGGCGTAAAGCGGATTTTGTCTCCACCCACTGCCAAGACTTGGCCAAACCCCAATCCAGCCTGTACATAGCCGGCGTCGTGATTGCCCGTTTCGGGAATCGAATAAGCAACCCACTCGCCCCTCTGGATGCGGGGTGCGCTGCCAAACTTCTCGATAATGACCGCACGGCCCCGGACATGGAGCGAGGCAACCCAATGCTTTTCAGCGAAGGTACGCATCGGCATATAAAGCAAGGTCCCCAATGCCACCAGCAATCCCAGCGTCAAAAGGAGCCG